>DATBPO010000284.1:0-18210 GCA_036561265.1 Solirubrobacteraceae bacterium
CGTGGGTGCCGCCGGGCCTGCGGAGATGCGCCGCCACAGCGGCTCGGCGTAGCCGCCGACGTGCCCTTCATCGGGCGGGCGCTGGCTGAGCTGTGCCTGTTCGGCCACGTTCACGCCCATCCACGCAACCGTGCTCCCATCGGCGCTCAGCGTCGCCGTGCTCGCGCTCAGTCCCAGATCGATCGCCCCCCCGCTGCGCAGGCTCACGCTGGCTGCATACGTCGCGCCCGACAGCGCCGCCGCGATCGGCACCGGCTGGGGCGCGCCGCCGAGCGAGGCGCGCGTGACGCTCACCAGCGTCGTCGTGTCGGCGACGAGATCGCGTACGGCCACCTGCTCGGGTGGGGTGGGGCAGGTGATCATCGGCGGCTGGCCGGCCGTTGTGCAGGAGCCCGTCAGATCCGACGGGCTGAGCACCGTGAACGCGACCCGGCGCCCATCCGCGCTCAGTGCCACGCGCGCCGCCGAGGCCGCGCCGCAGGAGTGGTCCTGTCCTGCCGGCGCAGGCTGATAGGTGAGGCTTTCCTTCGAACCCCCGCGCGCCGAGGCCAACGTGAAGGCGCCGGGCGCATCGAGCGCTTCCTGCATGTCGCGCACGTAAACACTGCTGCACCCCGCCCCCGGACCACCGGGACGACCGCTGGCCGGTTCCTCATCGGTTGTAAAGCTGACGTAGCGCCCGTCTGCGCTGATCGACGGTGCCCCACTGTGTTCGCCCGCCGCCACCAGCTCAAGCTGGCCGCTCTGCAGATTCTTGCGGTAGACGCCTGGCTGCGAGGCCACCGACCCAGAGAAGGCCACGTAGCGGCCATCGCCTGAAATCGCCGGGTCGTAGGCGTAGTCGGCCTGCAGCCGCACCGCCGGGTTGCCCGAGGCCAGCTGCGGCGCGCTGAACAGCGCCTGGGCCGGCGCACAGCACAGGAGCGTTGCAAGGAGCGCAAGCGCCGACAGGCGGGCAGGTCTTGGCAGGCGGGCCAATGCCCCAGGGAACCGGGCGGTGCGATTCGGCTCGATCGCCTGGATTCTCATCCTATTCTCACCCTCAGGTTGACGTTAAGAGTATGGCCCACTTTGTCGCGGCTGTGGACTGTCACCGTGTAGCTGCCCGCGCTTGCGTAGGCGTGGCGCGCCGTGAGATGGCGCTTGTTGTGAGCCCCATCGCCGAAAGAGATCGTGGTGGCCTTGGCGAGCGCGCCGGACCCCCGGTCGGAGACGCGCACCGCGATTCGTCGGCCCGCCAGGCGCCTGATGTTGACTTCCGGCGGGTTGGCGTCGACCTTCAGCGTGACATCCGGGGTCAGCGTCTGCTGCTGCAGGGCATCGGTCGCAAGCACCTGCACCTTGTGCACGCCATCTCCCAGGCCGCGTGGGTCCACGCGCGTGGCCAGGCCGCTGAGCCTGCGTGCTCGTACGCGGCCGTCGACGAGCAGCGCGTAGGTGGTGGCGCCGAACGCCTCCGACGGCGCTTCCCAGGCGATCGTCGCCTTGCTCGCGCTGACCCAGCCGACGGGCGCGGTGGCGATGAACTGGCTCGGCGGAGCCTTGGCCACGGCCGCCATCACCTGCTGGCGATCGGGCGGGCCCTGCGCGAAGGCGATCAGCGCGTCGCCGTTGCCCGAGCCGCCCAGCACGGGTGGGCCGACCGGGCCGCTGATGGGCGCCGAGAGCAGCGCGCTCTGCATCGCGCCGTCCGCAAAGTCCTCACGCGCCTGCACCACCGGCAGGCCCGAGGGGCCAGCGGCCGGCCACACCGTCACGCCGCCCCCAGCCGGGTTGATGCTCGTCAGGACCTGCGTCGCCGTCGGGGCCGCCGGCTGTTGCGGGCTGCCCACACCGCTGAAGGAGAGTGGCGCGCTCGGCGCTTCGAAGTCGCTGCCGCTCACCAGCTGCGCCATGGCCCCCGAGTCATAGGCGGCGCGAAACTCTCCGCGCTTGTCGATGGCGATGCTCGCCGGCCCCAGGGTGGAGCTGGCGGCGAGCACCTGAACGCCCTGCAGCTTGGCTCCGTTGGGGTCGACTTCGCTGGGCAGCGTGTTCAGCAGGATGCGCGGCCCGCCGTAGGGTGAGCCCGCGCCCCCCGCCAGGCGGTAGGCGATCTTGGCCTCGCCGAACGTCCCCACGGCGATCGCCGGCGCGTCCGCTTCGGCGTCGACCGGCTGCCCCAAGGCGCTCGTGGCGCTCACGTCGAGTACCGCCGTGCCCACGCGATTGCCGAAGATGCGCCGCGCGAGGATGCGCGCCACGCCGGATGCGTCGGGCTCCTGCCAGGCCACCACCGCGTTGCCCGCGAGGCTCACCCCGATCACCGGCGCGTTGCTCTGGCTGGGGTGGCGCATCGTTAGCTGCGGGTGGTCGTTGACGTTGCCCAGCGACGTCCAGTCAAGCCCCTGCCCGTTGTAGCGCGCCACGCGCACGTCGATCAACTCATCGCCCGGGCGCGGCGGCACGATCGTGCTGCCCACCAGCGAGTTCGTGACGACGCGATAGGCCACGTACGCCTGCCCGTTGGGAGCCATCGCCAGCGATGGGTACGCGGCCGTGCCATCGCCAATGTCCTTCGGATCGACCTGAATCGCAGGGCCGAACTGCGACGCGCCCGGGTCGATCTCCGCGGACATCAGCTCGTAGTGGGTGACCTGGTTGATCGTCGCATACGGCTCGGCCCACACGACCAGCAGGCGCCCACCGTTCCCCGCCGCGATCGCCGGGAAGCTCGCGGCGAACGGCTGGCCGCCGTCGACCTGCACCGGGGGCTGCCACAGACCGTTCAGAAAGCGCGAGACGAACAGGTGCGCCTGGCCACCGGCCAGCACGCGGTACAGCACACCGCCGCTGCCGTCCGGCGCCATCGCTGCACCATCGACGTCGAGGATCGTCGGGCTGGGGCCGTCGAGCACCGCCGCGGGCTCAAGCTGGGCGTGCACGCCGGCCGGGCACGCGAGCGCGATCAGCGCAGCGGCGAGCAGCGCGCGGACATACGGAGTGCAAGCACGGATGGGCCCATGCTAGGTCTGGCATGTCGCCGTAGGCAACCGGGTCACCGTTTCTTCACCTTTCGGGCCGTGCCTACCGCGAGATTACGGGCCTCGCGGCCCTCCCGGGCCGTCTTCTCCATGCGAAAAATCTGTTTGATCCTCCTCGCGCTGGTGGTCTTCGGTGCCTGCGCCTCAGCGCTCGCCTCGGAATCGAGCCTGTACCCGATTCCCCCTCCTCAGACTGCAACGGTCGAAGTCTCAACCTCAACATCAACCTCAGATATGCCGGCTCCGGCCCAGCCGGCTGCAAGAGAGGAGGCCGAACCTTCCGTGGCCGCGCAGAGCGCACAGCCGACCGTCGCCGTTCCAGCCCAACCAGCTGCAAAGCACCCCCACAGACACCGTCCTGCCAAGCGCAAACGCCGCATCGCCGGCAGCGGTGGGGCACCGGCCGGGCCCAGCGTGCCCACGGCCGGCGAAGCCCCCGGTCCCTCGCCGATCGGCGCCACCGTCGGGCTCCCGCCCGAACCGCTCGCCGCGGCCGGCATCGGCGGGCAGGGTAATCCGCTCGGCGCCTCTCCCTTCCCGCCAGGGCAGGTGCCGGGCTTCTTCATCGAAACCTACCGCGTGCCGCCTGTGCTGCTGCCCCTCTACCAATCCGCGGCGGCGCGCTACGGGGTGCCGTGGGAGGTGCTCGCGGGTATCAACGAAGTCGAGACCGACTACGGGCAGGATCTCTCGGTCTCAAGCGCGGGCGCCGAGGGGTGGATGCAGTTCCTGCCCCAGACCTGGGCGGAGTACGGCGTCGATGCCAGCGGTAAAGGCGTGCGCGACCCGTATGACCCTGCTGATGCGATCTTCGCCGCCGCGCGCTACCTGCGCGCCGCCGACGCCGTCCAGAATCTCACCGGCGCGATCTACGCCTACAACCACTCGAGCCTCTACGTCGAATCGGTGATGCTGCGCGCGCGCCTGCTGGCGGGCATCCCACCGGCGCTGCTCACGGCGCTGACGGCGATCGGCCAGGGTCATCCGGCGCTGGGGCTCGCGCCAGCGCTGTCACACAAGCTGATGCGCAGGCTGGCGGAACTGCCCCAGCCGCGCGTGCCGCGCACGCCCTCAAGCGCCGCGCTGCCCGACAGGCCCGGCGGGGTGGATCTTCCGCCTCCGGCTCAGGTCGGCGCGCCGGCGCTGGGTCTGGACGGGAGGACGGCGACCGGTCCAACCGGTGCGGCTTCCGGCCAGGGGGGCGGCGTGGGCAGGCCGATGTCAAGCCAGCTCTCGGGCGGGCTCAGCTTCAAGCCGCAGCTCGGCCTGCCCGCGGGCGCGGTGAACATGATCGGCGCCGCCCCGCAGGAAGCGCCGGGGGCGGTTTGGGCGACCGGCGTGATCGGCGCGGTGCCCGCCCAGGTGGGTGCGCAGCAGATCAGCAAGACCACGGTGCTGCTGCGCCACGACGCGCAGTCCCCGTCCTGGCAGGTGGTTCCGGTCCAGGACGAACACGGCGGCGCGCTGGCTTTCAACGGCACGCCGAGCGTGACAACGGCAGGGGGGATTGTGCTGTTGAGCAGCACGGCCGATGAACACGGCGCCGAACTCCAGACGCTCATCACACGCGACCCCGGGGGAGGGTTCGCGCGGGCGCCTGCCCCGCCGAGCAGCGGCCCCGAAGCGGCGCTGGCTGCCGGTGAAACCCTCTACCCGGCGCCGGGCTCGCCGAACGCGCCGCTCTTCACCGCGATCGACGACGGCGGGCACACCGGCGCGCTCCTCGTCCCTGCCGGCCCCGCCACCGTCGCGCTCGTGCACTACGACGGCGAGCGCTGGACGCGCGAGGAGATCTGCACGCAGTACACGGGCGGCACCTGCTCGGACAGCGCCGCCGGCCTGAAGGTCCTGGCGATCGCCGCCAGCTCGGCGCAGAACGCCTGGATGCTGGCGAGCTCCGGCAGCGAACCGTTGATGCTCTTCAAACGCACCGCCGCGGCCTCCGGGCCTGAGGTGTGGGTGCAGAGCCAGCCTGCCAGCTGGGCGCCGGCCGTCGGGGACGCCGTCTTCGCCCGTCCCAGCGGCCAGATGCTGACCGTCACCAGCCAGGGGGTGTGGGTGGACGCGGCCCTCACCACTCCTGCCTCGCCGAATGAAGCCGCCGACATCTCGCTGCTGCTGGACGCGGCCTCGCCCAGCACCGTACTCGGGACGTGGTGCTTCCCACAGACCGCCTGCGGTCTCGGCTCGCTGGGTGCGCCGCTGCCGCCCAGCTACCGCAGCTTCGCCTGGCCCGGCGCGGGCAGCGACGAGGGCACGCGCATCGTCGCCGGCCTGGAAAACGGGGCGCTGCTGCGCTTCCAGCACGGCGGCGACTTCAGCTACCTCGTCGGCGGCGGCGGCAACGCCTCGGGTGACGCGGCCTTCGTCTCACCCGAAGATGGCTGGATCGCCGCTGCCGCCAACGCTGGCGCCAACAGCGCGCAGGTCGAGCACGTCACGAACAGCCCCACGCCCAGCAGCCTGCAGGCATGGCCGCTGCCCTTCCGCCGGCCCCTCACAGCGATCGCGCCCCAGCCGGGCACCGCGCCCGGGGATCCCGCTGCCCAGGCGCTCGCCGTCGGCGACCAGGGCCAGATCGCCCGCTACCTGCCGGGCGAGGGCTGGACGCGGGAATTTCTCTACCAGGCATCCGGCGCCGTCGCCACCCCGCGCCTGCGCGGCGTCGCCTGGCCCGAGGCGGATCGCGCCTACGCCGTCGGCGACGAAGGCGCCATGTGGCTGTGGCGCAGCGACACCGGGCTGTGGGAGCCCGACCCCGCGAAGCCGCTCAGCTTCCACGCCAACTTGACCGCCGTCGCCTTCTCTGCGCAGAACCCCACGCTCGGCTACGCCGTGGGCAAGCAGGGGGCGCTGCTGGCCTACGACAAGACCTGGAGCCAGCAGGCGCTCCAGGAAGGTCTCGGGCAGGTCAACTTCACCTCGATCGCCTTCGCCGGCGCCGAGGCGCTGGCCACCTACCGCACCACCGATCCCGCCGGCGGGGAGAGCGGCGGGCTGATCGTCAACGACGGCTCCGGCTGGCGCGTGGACCAAAGCGCCCAGGCGCTGCTGGCCAGCCTGCCCGACCCGCACGCCAGCGTGCTCTCGCGCGTGGCCGGCCTGCCCGATGGCGGTGCCGTGGCGGCCGGTCCCGGGGTCGTGATCGAGCGCGACTCCGCCAGCGCCCCGTGGCGCTTCTCCGCCCAGCCGCTGCCCGACGCACAGAACATCTCCGCGCTCGCCGCAATCCGCTCCGGCTCCCAGGTGCAGGCGCTCGTATCGGTCGACCTCGCCGAAATCTCAAACCCCAACAGTCTCGGCAACTTCATCTTCGATCTCGACAACCCCGTCGCTCCCGGCTTCGGCCAGCCGGGGCTGCAGATCGCCCCCGACCCGCTGCCCGTCAGCGGCTACCTGCTGCGCGAGACGCCCGCCGGCTGGCAGGACGTCGAGGGCCAGGCGTATCCGAGCGTGCCTTCCATCACCTCCACCGACCTGCCCAACTGGCCGGATGCGGTGCTCGCGCTCGACGTCGACCCCGGCGGCGCCCGCGGCTGGGCCGTCGGCGGGCAGACCGGCGGGATCGTCGAGCAGTCTCACATCGGCGGCGCCCAGTTCACGAGCCAGAGCGCTACAGCGCTGCGCCTCGGCGCTGACATCGCGCTGCCCCAGAGCGAAGGCGCGCCGATCCCCACACCCGGCAGCCAGGTCACCTTCGCGCTCGGCGGCAACGCGCAGTGCGCCGGACCCTGCGCCGACCTCGCCAACAATGGTGTCGGCCCCGACGCCTGGCTCTCCTCGGCGCTCGCCCGCGCCGCCGGCATCTCCGGCCTGCGCGCCTTCCTCTACAGCGGCGCCCGCGTTGCCGGCGGCGCCGCCCACGCCCTCGGTTCCGTCCCCGGCGGCTTCGCCCGCGAGCAGGCTGCCTACCGCGGCGATCTGCAGGCAGCCGGCTCGCTGCCGGTGTATGTCGCACCATCGTCCTCAGATGCCGACGCCGGCGGCGGTCTGGCTACCTTTGCTGCCGCGATGGGCGCCGACGCGCCCGCGGGGGGCGTACCCGCCGGCACACCCGCCCCGCCCGCCGGCAGCGGCGCCTACGCCTTCGAATCCGCCGGGGGCGGGGGTGGGGGTGGGGGAGGCAGCGGTGGTGCCGGTGCGGTGCGCGTGGTCGTGCTCGACTTCTCCGCCGGCACGCTCGGCGCCGGTGAGCTCGGGTGGCTGGCCGAACAGCTCGTGCAGGCGAGGGACGTGGCGCACGTGCCGGTGCTCGTCATGGGTAACGCCGACATCGTCGACGTCAACGCCCCCAACTACGACGCCCAGGACGCCGCCGCGCTCACCCAGGTACTGCTGAACGGCGGCGCCTCCGCCTACCTCTTCGACAGCGTCGGCGAAAACCGCGCCGAGGTGCTCGGCGGCGGAGCCAATGCGATCCCCGCGCTCGGCAGCGGCACGCTCGGCTACGTCCCGCCCTCGCCGCTGCCCGAAGAATTCCTCGGCGCCAGCGGCTTCGTGCTGGCCAGCGTCAACGCCGCCGCGCGCGACCCGCACAGCAACCGCGCGCCGGTCAGCGCCACGCTCGTGCCCAGCATCTCGCAGCTGGCGATCGACCCCACCGACGGCACCCTGCTGCGCCGCAGCCAGGTGGCCCTCTTCCGCGGCCTCGCACGGCGTCCGGCGGGAGGCCTGGAGCTGGAAGGGGGCACGGGCCAGAGCAGCGACATCGCCCCCGACCCCTACGTCCCCATACCCGAGAACTGCATCGGCTCCGCCTGCGCCCAGTTCATCGCGCCCGTCTACACCTTCACCTCCTCGCGCCCCGACATCGGCAACTTCGTCGCGCAGGAACCGAGCAACCCCAACCCCCGCGCCGTCGCGCTCAGCCCCGCCGGCAAGCCGATCCCCGATCCGCACTCGGGATTGTTCTGCGCCTTCAACGCGGGCACCACCACGATCTCGATCACGACCGGCGGGTTGACCTACTCCCAGCAGATCACCGTGCAGGCCGGCAGCGTACTTCAGCCCTGCGGCACCGTGCCGCTGATCAACCCTCCCGCCAAGGGCGTATCGGCGAGCGCGCCCGTCAGTCCGCCCCCGCCGGCCTCGCCTGCGCCCAGCGGGACAGCCCCGCTCTCCGTGGTCCCGCCCCCGCCGCCGGTGGTGCCCGCCCAGTTCAAGCCACCTGCGCCGCACGTGCCGCGCCCCGCTCCCCTGCCCACGCCCTTCTTCTTCCGCCCGCTGCTGGCTGCGCCGCTAATCGCCATCGTGCTGCCCCCGCCCCCGGTCCTCGCCCGCCCCATCCCGCCCTCGGGCGCCGCCACCGTTTCCGTCCCCGCCGTCGCCCCCAAGGAAGAGCAGGAAGACGAGGAGGCCGTCGAGAACGCCCGCGCCAGCATGTCCGCCTACACCCCCGAAGACCACCACCTCCCCCCGCTCTCCCTGCTCGCCCTCATCGTCCTCGCCGCCGGCGCCGGCACCGGGATTCGCCGCGCCGGCCGCGGACGCCGCACCCGCCTCGCGCCCGCCTATGCGCAGGCGCGGATGCGTTCTCGCGTGCGCTGGTGAGCGTTCGCCAGATCTCAACTGTTTCGTTACATGTCACCTGCGCACGGCGCCTACGCTCGGGGCAGCTTGTTCTCTGCACCCGACAGGCCAGCAGTCCTTCGTGCGATGGGGGCCTCCCTCCGTGTTGCCTGCCTAGCGGCGGCTCTCATTGTCGTGGCGCTTGCCGGTTGCGGGGGCAGCTCGCACACATCGAGCACCGAGGTCGCCGACGTCAGCACGGCTGCGAACAAAGGCGTGCCTGCTGCGGACAAAGGCGTGCCCTACACCGTCAGCACGACCTCGATGGAACCCACGTACAAGGGTGAAACGACCGTCTACTACGATCCAACGCGCACGCACCCGCGGATCGGCGACGTAATCATCTTCCGCCTGCCCACCGGCGCTAACGGCGGAGGGTGCCGCAAGGTCCCCGTGGGCGGTGCGCCCTGCCAGTACCCGGTGCCGGGGCTGCTCAAGAAGACGGGCATCAAGCGCGTCGTCGGCCTGTCCGGCGACACGATCGCCGTTCACGCAGGGCACGTGATCCGCAACGGCCGGCCCGAGTCTGAATCGCCCACGCTTCCCTGTGGCCAGGACGAACGGACCGCCTGCGAATACCCCAAGGCGATCACCGTGCCAGCCGGGCACTACTACGTGATGGCGGACTACCGTGCCGCTGCCAAGGAGGACAGTCGCGTGTTCGGGGCGGTTCCGCAGGAAGCGGTGCTCGGGACGGTGGAAGGCAGTTGAGACCGATGGTCAAAGCCTTCACATCGATGCTTGTCATCGGGCTTGCGCTGCTGCTGGGCGCCGCCCCGGCATTTGCCGACTCGACATCGGAATACGGTGAAGTTGTGCGCTTCGGCGGCTTCGACAGCAGCGCCTTCAACAGCGAACACTACGGCGGCCCGCTGACACCCGGCAAGTTCCTCGACCCCACCGGCTTCGCCGTCGACCCGCAGGACAACACGGTGTACGTCGTCGATCGCACTTCCTACTACGCCGAAAACCCGACCCGCTGGCGCATCCAGCAGCTCAGCCCGGCGGGAGCCGTGCTCGGCACGAGCACCTTCACGCTGCCCAACAGCAACTTCGGAGCCTCGGCTGTAATGGGCCTGGCGGTCGATCACCGCGCCGGACGGCTGTACGCGCTGGTGGTTGGCTCGCCGCCGCCATCGAGTGTCGTCAAGACACAACCCGTCGCACAGGAGCTGCTGGCATGGTCTACAACACCGGCCAGTGGCGGCGAACTGACGGCTGCGCCGGGGTTGGCGAGCGACCCGCTGCACACGACCGGTGGGCTCGTCAGCGACAAGACGCAACTGCTCGCAGGCCCCACACCGCTGTATTCGCCGCAGGGGATCGCGATCGACCGGCTTGAAACATCAGGGGTCGACAATCCGGTCGTGATCGAGGCCAGCGATCTTCTGCCGGGAGCGGGCTTGGGCAATCCGATCCCCGGCGACACCGTCGTGCAGCAGGTGGCGACAGATGGGGTGAATACCGGAGATCTGCTCGCCAGCTGGTCGGGCGCCAGCGTCAAGCAGCAGCTGAGTGGGAGCTGGGGACCGCTGGGTATCTCCACCAACCCCGACGGAACCCTGACCGTGGTGCTCGATGCCGAGCGCCTGTCGGCGACCGACGCCTACGTCGTCAGGCTGCAGCCCGATCTCAGCGAACCGCAGGTGCTAAACGGCGACGCGATCGAGCCGTCCAGCATCGACTTCGATCAGGCCACCGTATGGATCGACGAATCGCCCTTCGCCTCTCTCGCCGGCATCGGCGTCTCCGATCCGTACGGGGCCGGTTCGGAGGTTGTGCGGCTCTCAACGGCCGCCTCCAATAGCGCGAGCGGCCCCTACGCCGGGGACTTCTTCTCACAGCAAGCCACCGAAAGCGGTCAGCACACCGACTACCAGTTCAGCCCAGAACAGCCAGGAGTCGAATACTGGTACTCCGGTGCGCCAGAAGCGAACATCGGCATTCGCCTGCTCGCTCCGCTCACCGACGGCGCGATCTCCACTCCGACCGGAGGCACGATCGTCAACACGCTCGGCAGCGGGATCGCAGGCGAGCCTTGTCGTATCACCGCCTCCGAGGCAGCGCTGGCGGCGGGCGCTGACGGCACGCTCTGGATATTGGACCGCGGTCCCAAGGCCGATCGGCCCAAAGTCGGTGGAGTGGGACGCCAGATAATCGAGTTCGCACCGGGAACGGGTCAGCTCTGCCGGCAGCCGTCGGGCACCTTCACAATGACTCCCACCGGCGGAGCGAGCCACCCTGGTGAAGAAACGCTAACGATCCCCGCGGGTACTGAAGTCAAGTTCGACGCCGGCTCGCTGATCGAAACGAGCATCAAGCCGACCATCACCTTTGCCAAGCCGTTCGCCTACGAATGGGATCTCGACGGCAATCCTGCGAACGGACCTGCACGGGACGGTTTCGAGACCGACCGACAGATGCAGCCGCCGTCCTACTACTGGCCCACTTCGAGCGCGACGTACAAGTACACGCGACCCGGCAGATACACGGTCCGCGCCAGACTGCGCAGCGACTACGGCGTCTACACCACCCCTCCTGCGACAGTAGTCGTGACGAGCCCAGCTCGGCCCCATGCCCAGTTCACGGTAACCGCAGCTCCAGGCGATCAAGAGGTGACATTCAATGCGGCCGGCTCGACTCCGGGTGTTGGCTCGATCGCCAACTATCACTGGAGCTGGGGTGACGGCAGCAGTGAGGACGAAGGCCCCGAAGGCCCCATTGTTACACACACCTACGCACAACCCGGCGCCTACGACGTTACGCTGAAGGTCACCAACAGCTCCTTCCAGTCAGCGGTCTCGACGCCGCAGGCGGTGACGGTGGAAGCGGTCAAGCCACCACCGGCGGTCGAATCGGTGAGCCTGACCGGCCCGCTCTACGCAATTGCGCAAGCCCTCTATCCGATTCCGCCGGCGCCGGATAAAAATCCCACCAACCTCTCTCCACGTCTTCATTTCACCGGCCATGCGGTGAACATAGGTCTCTCCTGTCCACCGTCGAAAGAGAGGTGCGTGGGAACGGTACGACTCGAAACCGCCACCGCGTTCAGCGCCGGGCGAAGCGGAGGCAAGCCCCGGCGCCGTCGCACTCGCCTGCTGCTGGGACAGGTCTCATTTGCGCTTTCCGCAGGGCAGCAAAAGACAGTGGCGGTGCGCCTCTCGGCACGGGGCATGGCGCTGCTGAAACAGCGTAAGCGCCTGAGCGTGCTGATCACCATAGCCGCCCACGACTCGCTGGGCAATCCCGGTGTGAGTACGCTGCACTTAACCTTGAAAGCGCCAGCCGGCCGGCCCTCCAAGCGTCATCCGTAGGCTCGCGCAGACAGTCTCGCGCTTGCCCCAGGGCGACTTCCACGCTCGCGGGAGCGACCCCAGTTTCCCCCTCAACTGCAGGGTCAGATGTTACTAACGGTAACGATGGTGACGACTTGGTGAAAAACTGGCGCATGGGATGGTATTAAGGTGTGACTTACCCTTGTCACTGACACATTCGGAAGTTACGGTGGCCTAGCACAGTCCACTACTCTCCCTCTGGGAGTAAGGAGGTTCGGTTCGAATGAACCGTCATCACAAGCGCCGTCGCTTCGCCGCACTCGCGGCATGTGTCGGCTCCACCGCCGCGCTCGCGGTGCTCGGCTCCGCCGGGCCGGCGCTCGCGACGGTACCCTGCCGCACCGGCGGGTTTGCGTCGGGCTCGTCGTTCCAGGGCACGGCTCAGCAGACGGTGTGGCTCCTGGGCACGAGCTGGGGTACTCACAGCTCCTGCACGGTCGCGCCGACATCCTCGACGATCACCTACACCAAGTCGGCCAGCGGGCCGGGCCTGGAAGAGTTCGGCAACGGCACCGGTGTGCTCGACGCCACGCAGGATCCTGTCGCCTTTACCTCCGGCAGCGAAACGAAGGACGCCGCGGGTCAGGTGCTCGACTGGTTCACGGGCTCCGATGACGCGCCGACTCCCTTCGAACTGGGCGAGGCACGGGTCGCATCCGGCGCCAAGAACCCGGCCGAGATCACGATTCCCGTCGCGCAGGCGCCGGTGTCGGTCCTGCTCAGCCTGCCGCTGAGCTGCAAGATCGTCTCCGGCAGCGCCGTGGACATCAACACCACGACAGTCCCGCAGATCTGGGAGGGCTCAAACCCGCCCAGCGGCAGCGACCCGGGCGGCATCCACGCCCAGGGCGGCTACGCGATCGCCACGTGGGGCGCGCTGCTCACGCAGCTCGGCTACACCAAGATCACCAGCGGTACGCCTGAAGCGGGTCAGTTCCTCGACGAAGGCGGCGCGACCGGCTGCGAACAGACGATCAAGCCGCAGGTTCGTCAGCTCGCGTCGGGCACGTCGTTCGCGTTCAAGTCCTACCTGTCGCAGGTCGACCGTCCCCTGTGGGCCGGTTACGCCAACGACAACGTGACGTGGCCGAGCAGCGCGGTTGTGCAGTCGGACCCGAAGACGCCGCCTGCTGAAGGCTCGCAGAACAACGACTCCGGTGGTCACCTCTCGCAGGACACCGCCGACACCCCCGGCTCGATCGGTTACGCCAACACGGCGGACGCCGCCAACGCCGGCAACGGTGGCTTCACCAACGCCGCAACGAGCAGCACCTTCGGCGTCGGGGGAAGCACCTCGCCGCATCAGATCCTCTACGCCGAGGTCCAGAACAACGGGTTCAACCCCGTCGGCGCCACGTACGCCGACTCGTTGTTGCCCGCCAGCAGCATCGCCAACTGCGAGAGCACGAAACTGCTCCCGTCCGACACAGGGTTCCCCTACTCCTACACGGACTCGTGGTTCGGTCTGCTGGTCTCCGATCCGAACATCTCCGCGGACGCGGGATCGACGGATTACCCGATCTGTGCCATCACCTACGACTTGGTGTGGCACCACTACTCGAACGGCAACCTGTTCGGCAAGACGGAAACGGCGCATGAAGTCGCCAACACCGTGCACGACCTGTTCGAATACATCACCAACCAGGGCCAGATCGACATCCAGAGCCACGACTACACGCGGTTCCCCACCGCCTTCGCGGCTCACGTCCACCAGGCCGTGACCCCAGGCATCGGCTACTGATCCGCTAGCGCGGACTAGAAACCATGGCGGCCCGTCGCGCTTCGTGCGTGGCGGGCCGCGGTCGTTAACGGCGCGAGACCCTTTGGGTTTCAGTAAACCACCGAGTCTCTAAGCTAACGCGCCGATGAGTGAAAGCCGCTTCAAGCTGGTCGGGGGATGAGAGCGCCCGGCGCCCCGCCGCAGTGCCCACCCGGCTGGCGCACCGGCCCGCCGGACTTCGTCGGCCTCGGCGCGCAGCGCTGTGGGACCACGCGTTGGTTTGACCTGATCGTCGAGCACTCGCAGATCCAGGCGCCGCCGCTCACGCGCAAGGAGCTGCACTACTTCGACCGCTTTCACGCGGGGGGCTTCACCGCCGCCGATGCGGACGCATATCAGGACTACTTCCCTCGCCCCGATGGTCTGCTGACCGGTGAGTGGACGCCGCTCTACCTCGCCGCCCCCTGGGTGCCCGCGATGCTGGCCGCGGCGGCTCCCGAGGCCAAGCTGCTCGTCAGCCTGCGCGATCCGGTTGAGCGCTATCTTTCTGGTCTTCAGCATCACCACGGCGCGGCCCGCGCCGCCAACGCCCCGCTCGATGCCAGCGCTCCATTTGAGGCATTTATGCGCGGGCTCTACCACGCCCAGCTGAGCCAGCTACTGAAGCACTTCGACCGCTCCCAGCTGCTCGTTCTCCAGTACGAGCGCTGCGCGCGCGATCCACTGCCCGAGCTACGCCGCACCTTTGCCTTCCTCGGCGTCGCCGACACCGCCTTCACCTCCGAGCTCGGCGCTCACCCCAACCGCCAGCCGGAGAAGCCCGAGCTGCACGCCGACGCGCGCCGGGCGCTTGTCGAGGCCTACACGCCCGACGTCACAAGGCTGATCGCGGACTTCCCCGAGATCGACCTCACGCTGTGGCCAAACTTCTCGCGGTAGCGGCGCTCGAACAGTACGTACTCCGACAGCGCCGCCCGCGTCGCCGAGTAGCTTGCCGCTGTCTGCAGCGAGCCCGCCTTCAGCTGCTCCAGCAGGGTGCGGTCTGCGCACAGGCGCTCAAGCGCCGCCACTGCGCCCTGGGGGCCAAAGGTGTCCACCGCCAGCGCATTGACATCCTGCTGCACGAACTCCCACACGCCGCCCACGCTCGGGACGATTGCCGTCGCGCCGCACGCCATCGCCTCCAGGGCCGTGCGCCCGAACGCCTGGTACACGGACATATCCAGGAATACATCGCTCTCGCGCAGCACCTGGGCTACCTCTACGCGGCCAAGCAGGCCCAGATGGCGCTCCACGATGTTCTCTGACTCCATGTTGTCCGCTCCTACCAACTCGCGCAGCTCATCCGCATAACACCCGAACGTGCGCACCTCGATCTCGCCCGGGTGGCGTTTCTGTAGCTCCCTCAGCACCGCCATCGTGCCCAGCGGCTGGCGCCGCGCCGTGCGCGGACGGAGCATTGTCGCCACTCGCAGGGGGCCCGGCCCGGGGTTGCTGCGACCCCGCGCATGAAACACCTCGCCATCGATGCTCGCCTCCACCTTCGCCACCGCCAGCCCATGGCGCTCCGCCACCACGTTGCACAGCCATTGCGATTTCGCAAACAGCACCATCTCCGGCAGCGCCGTATACGACGCCACCGCCTCCTCCGCCACATACGGCGCCGTGAAGAACGGCTCGTAGTCCTGCACGTAGTACGCCGCCAGGAAGTCCGAGCGCCGCTCGCGGATCGCCTCCAGCAGTGCCACCGACTTGTGGTGTGTCGCGCTGATCACATCCGCGTCCCCCGTGCGCTCCGTCAGGTCCTCCGCGTCCGCGAACGTTTCGAATATCTCTTCGAAATCTTCGTACACCGCCGCCGCGCGCTCAGCATCCCACCGCGGCAGCATGATCCGCGCCGGCACCCCCAGCTCGCGCAGTGCCTTCGTCTCCTGGTACAGCGAGTGCGACCCGCCGCTGCCGCCGTGCGCCAGGCCCGGCAGTACAAACGCCACCCTCAGCGCCCGCTCGCCCAGGCACGCCACGGCACTTTGTGGGCTCGCCATGCCCGCCGCCACCGCCGCGCGGGTCCCCGCCAACGCCTCGCCCGTCTCCATCGCCGCCACCTCCGCCGCCACCCGCTCGCGGCCATGCTTTTCCAAGAACGCCTCGTAGTGCCTGCCCGCCAGCTCCGCCCGACCCTCCGCGCCGTAGGACCGCGACTTCGCGTGTCCCACATACGCATCCTCCACGACCGCCAGCGCGAAGCCCGCGTCGCGCGCCCGCAGCGAGTAGTCGTTCTCCTCGCAGTACCCCTCCGCGAAGCGCTCCTCATCCAGCAGTCCGACCGCCTCGATCACCGCGCGCTTGATCGCGTAGCAAAAACCGTTCAGGAAGGGGAGGGTGGGGGCCGCGCGTCCCGCACCCGCGGCAGCGATGGCAGCCACCCCATCTGCCGTCATCCAGGTGGGGAGGGGGTTTGTTGACCACGCTCCCATTTCGTCTTTCACCTCCGGCACCGACTGGTGAGTCGCCGCGTTTGACAACGGACCCAGGATGCCCACCTCACCGTGCTCCTCGCCGCACGCCACCAGCCGCCCCAGCCAGCCCGGAGTCACGATCGTGTCGCTATTAAGTAACACCACATAGTCGCCCTGCGACGCCTCGATACCGCTATTTGCCGCCAGTGTGTAACCGTGCGGAGGCTGCTCGCGGTGGATTAATGTCACTAATGGATGGCGGTCCGCGAATGCTTGCAAGAATTCGCTCGTCGGCTCATCGCTGCCGTCGTTTACCGCAATCAGGTGAAACGGGCGATCCGTTTTTGCCAGCAGCGACGTCAGGCACTCGCGCACCTCTTCCAGCGCATCGTGCACGCACACCATCACGTCCACGCTCGGCTTCCCCCACACCTGCTCCGCATCAGCCCCGCGCAGGATGCCCCGCACGTCAAGCGGACACGGCAGCGACAGCGGGTCGCGCTCCTGTTGCGCGCACGGCAGCGCGCCCGCCACCAGCGGCACATACTCCGCCAGCAGCGCCTGCCACGCCTCCCGCTCCATGCGTGCCTGCGGCTCCGCCAGGGGGTCAGCCCGCTCTTCAGCGCTCTTCCCGCCGCCAGGCGGTCGGTCCGCGTCATCTTGGGGTGCTGCGGCCATCGACCCAGCCCCTAGACGCGCGATCTCATCGCGCATCGCACGCACCAGCTCTTCGAGCGCGGCCCCCCCCTCTCCCTCCTCCTCCAGTTCTTCCACGCGCTCTGTCAACTCGCGCACGCGCCGCTGCAATTTCACCTTTTCGTCTGGGTCCTCGCTGCGCAGTACCTGCTTCAGCTGCGTCTGCGCCAGGCGTCGCTGGATGTTGGCGCGTTTCAGTTCAGCCTCGATTCGCGCGTCCTCGATCGCCTCGCACTGGGCCTGCAGGAAGGTTGCGCTTTCCGTGCTTTCGAGTAGCTCGCGCACCGCCGCGTGGGCTGTGAGCGTCGGCTCGCTCGCCACGATCGCCATTCCACTCAGGCCCGAAATCTGCCACATACGCCACTGCCGCTCCGATGTTGCGATAAAGTCCTCCGCGGCCGTCAGCACGCCGTTTGCAGCCGTGCCCTCCAGGAGGGCGTTCTCCAGGTGGTCGTTTAGGCCCGGGCCCAACTCCGTGCGCCCCGGCTTCACGCCGCCGCGCGCGTATGGCTGGCGCTCTGACTCCGGGATCGCCGCCGGGTCGTAGTACAAGTCGCGCCGCCCATACGGCCAGCCCACGTCGTGCAGCAGCATCACCGGCGGCTCGCGGCTCTCCTCGCCCGCCCGCCGCTCCAGCGTGCGTAGCTCATTCAGCACCGTGTACCAGTTGTGGTCGCCATCGATCAGCGCCAGGTCCACGTCTGCTATCTCGCCCAAGACCTCCAGGCTCTTGCGGCGGTGAAATTGCAGCTGCTCGCCGTACCGCGCCTGCAACCGCTCCACATTCAGCGCCGGGTCCGGGTCGATCGCGTGCACCACCGCGCCATTCGCCTGTGCCCAGGCCAGCAGCGGCCCCGTCACCGCGCCCACCTCCACGCCGATCTCCACGATCGTCTGCGGGTGAAGCGCCTCCAGTAGAGGGTCTATCAACAGCCTGAAGAACCAGTGCACCCGGCGCAGTTTATGGGCCAGGATATGCCGCTATTGCGAACGTTTTACCGCATCTTCACAAGGACACCTGCCGGTTCGATTGACTTTGCCCGTGTCCACCCTCGTGCACCACGAGCCCACCCAGGACTCCATACGCGCGCGTCTTTGCGCCCTGACCGATGGTCTGCTGCCTTCGTCCGAGCCATCCTTAGCCGCGCGCGCTCCCTTTCCCACGCGCCCTGTGCTCGTGCCGGCCGACCGCCGAGGGACTGCCTCGCTGCCGCCCAGCGTCGCCTACCTGCTCCCCGGGCTTCCCCCCGAGGGCTCCGGCGGCTCGCACTCGCTCGTCCAGGAGGCCCGCGGTCTGCGCCGGCTCGGTGCTCCCGCTCGCGTTTGCGTGCCCCACGACTCGCTCGCCACCGCCGTTGCGCTCTACGGCAACGAGGATCGTCTCTTCACTCCCTATCCCGCCGGGGACT
>DATBPO010000285.1:0-5492 GCA_036561265.1 Solirubrobacteraceae bacterium
AGCCCCAGGATGGCGCCCAGCACGAAGCCGAGGACGATCGCCGCGATCTTCGTGCGCGGCGTGAACGTGAACGTCTCGCGCTCGCGCGCCGCCAGGTGGCTCAGCAGGAACGTCCGCACGAGCACCACCGTCGCCACCATCAGCAGCGCCGCCGCCACGCAGCCCAGCAGCACCTGGTCGAATTCTTTGCCGTACGCCTTGTGCAGGCGGTCCACCAGCAGCACGCCCAGCAGCGCCCCCGGCACGCTGCCGAACCCCAGCCACTTGGAGACCGTCAGGTCGACGGTGCCCTTGCGCAGGTGCCGGTAGCCGCCCAGCGTCTTGGTGATCGCCCCATACATGAGGTCGGTGCCGATCGCCACCACCGGCTGCACGCCCAGCACGATGATCAGAAGCGGCGTCATCAGCGAGCCTCCGCCGATGCCCGTGAGGCCGATGAGGATGCCCACGCCGAGGCCGAACAGCACTATCTCCGGGCTGATGCCTAGCATCGCGTCATGCGGCGTCCCTGCCGCTTACGACGCTCGCAGCCCGCAGGTCTTCGACGTGCAGGCCGCACTCCGTCTTCTCGCTGCCTGCCCAGCGGCCCTCGCGGCCGGAGCCCGGCAGGGTGCACGGCGCACAGCCGATCGAGGCGTAGCCCTGGTCGTGCAGGGGGTTGTAGGGCAGGTCGCGCTCATGTATCCGTCGCCATAGATCCTTCTCGCTCCACAGCGCCAGCGGGTTGTACTTCTGGAGGCCGCGCATGGCATCCGTTTCGATCAGCTCCGTGTCTTCGCGCGTGGGGCCCTGCTCGCGGCGGATCCCCGTGATCCAGCCCTCCATTCCCTCCAGTGTGCGCTCCAGCGCCGCCACCTTGGCGACCGAGCAGCAGTCCTCAGGGCCACTCCACGGAGATCCAGGACGGCTCGCGTCCTGCACCTCGATCTGCACGCCGAAGCGCTCCTCGAACTGGCGCCATGTCTCCATGGTCTCTGGAAAGAGCACGCCGGTGTCGATCGTCACGATCCTTACGGGAGTGCTGCCGTCGCCGATGCGCAGCAGCTCGTCCACGAGCACCGACTCCTCCTTCTGGAAGGAGCACAGCAGCACCGCGCGCTCGCCATGGCGCTCGACAGCCTCGCGCAGGGTGTCCGTCAGTGACTGCACGGGTGACGCCGCGGCGGATGGGCCGGCGGGTGCGGCGTCGACTGCCTGGGTGTCATCTAAACCGCGCACTCGCCCTCGCCGCGGATCACCTGGAAGGGGGCGTTGCGCTTCCAGTCGATGAACGTGCCCATGTTCTCCAGGCTGAACTCCACGGGCAGCGAGAGCTCCTTCACGAGACCTTCCAGCTCCGGCGTGCCCACGCGTGACACGAACTCGTTCCAGCCCTCACCCTCGTTGCGCGTCGCCTCGTAGTGGCGCAGCCAGCGCTCGATCGCATCCGGCACTCGCTTGGCCGGCAGGCGCAGCTTCAGGCGCGTGCCGAAGACCACGTCGCCGCCTTCATACACGCCGCCCATGTGCGGGATGTACGCCGGGATCGTGTGTTCGCCTACCTTGATCGACGCCCCATAGAAGCCGATCGACGCCACGTGGTGCTGGCTGCACCCATTCGGGCAGCCGCTCATCTTGATGTGGATCTGCTTCGTCAGCGGGTCGCTGATGTCCATCGCTTCGATCCGCTCCTGCACCGCCTCATTCAGGCCCATCGAGCTCGTGATGCCCAGCTTGCAGCTGTCCGTTCCGGGGCAGCTCACCACATCGTTGATCTCGCGCGAGCCCGCGTCGCCCAGGCCCAGCGCGCACAGCGCCCGCCACACGTCGTACACGCTCTCCTCGCGCACCCACCGCAGCACCAGGTTCTGCTGCACCGTCGAGCGCGCATAGCCGCCCGAGTACTCGCGCATGATCGTCGCCAGGCCGCGGAACTGCTCCGGCGTCAGATCGCCGCGCACGATCTTCACCTCAACCGTCACGAAGCCCGCCTGGCGCTGCTCCTGCACGTTGGCCACGCGGAAGCGGTCAAACTCCGACAGATCGCCGTTGGGGCTGCCGTAGCTCACCGGCTTCGGCGGCGCGCCCAGCTCCTCCTCGTCCACGAATAGGCGGTGCTCCACGCCGAAGTCGCGTTCCTTCACCCACTCGCCCTGCAGCTCCTCCTCTACCTGCCGGCGCAGCTCATCGATGCCGAACTTGTCCACGAACACCTTGATCCGCGCCCGCGCCCGGTTCACCCGCAGCCACTCCTGGCGGTCGAAGATGCGGAACACCGCCTCGCTGATCTTCAGGTACTCGCCGTTGTCCAGCTCCACGAACTCGTACAGCACCGGCGCCACCCGCGCCATGATCGACGTGCCCCCGCCCACCAGCATCTGTGCCCCGCGCACCTCGCCGGGGCGGGTGGGGTCCTCAGACCTCTTGGTGCGCGCGCGGAAGGCGATGTCGTGGATGCCGCTGATCGCCCGGTCGCGCGGGCTACCGTCGAACGACGTCTTGATCTTGCGCGGCATCGCCTGCGTCGTCGGGTGGCGCACGAAGTAGCGCACATACGCGCCCGCGTAGGGAGTGAGGTCGAACAGCTCGTCCGGCGCCACGCCCGCCCACGGGTCGCCCGTCACATTGCGCACCGTATTACCGCAGCCCTCGCGGCTTGAGAGCCCCGCTTCGCCCAGCTCGCTGATCGCCTGCTCGATCTCCGGCAGCGGTATGTGGTGCATCTGGATGTTCTGCCGCGTCGTCACGTGGCCCTTGCCCAGCGGCGCATACTTTTCGACCACATCCGCGAACTTCTCCATCTGCTCCGGCGTGATCCCCCCGAACGGCAGCTTCGTGCGGATCATCTGCACGTCCGGCTGGCGCTGCCCGTACACGCCCTGCTTCAAGCGGAACTTGATGAACTCATCTTCCGGCGTCTGCCCGTTGAGGAACTTGCCCGCCTCCGTCTTGAAGTCCTCGAACTCCTCCTGCAGGATCGGGATCACGTGCCCCGGGACGTTCTCGTAGACCTCCGGATCGGCCAGGGTGCCCCGGCCGTTGCTCTGCGCCGCTGCTGCGTCGGTGATCGGCTCTTCGGTCTTGGTGCCCATGGGCTAACGCTCTCCTTTCATGCTGGACAAGACAATATACATAAAGACGAGTGCCTTTCAGGTATTTTCTGCCCACGAGGTCAGCCCTTCGGGCTCGTGGTTCGCGCCCTCCAGTAAAGCGGCTCGCCGCCAGGGGTCCGGCGGGGGCGCCTGTGGCGCCAGCACCGGCGCCGTATCGCGCATGAACCGCTCTAGCGCAGCTACGATCGCCGCCGCCTCCTGCGGCGAGGCGTTTGGCGCGATGAGCTCCAGCTGGGGACGGCGGTTGGGCATCGCCACAGTTTGACGCACGTCGGAGGTCTCTGGTGTAAAGCCCCATAAACTGGCTGCGTGGACAGTGCGCTGGATGAGTTCATCGCGGCGACCCCGCAGCCCCAGCGCATGGGGTTGCACGTCGTGCTCGCGCTGGCACGCAGGCCGCGCGGAGCCGCGCTGCTCAGCCGCATCCCGCCACTGGCTCAGGTGGGTCGTGCGCTCCTCGGCATGGAGCGCTACGAGGACCCTGTGGTGGCTCGTTCGCTCGGCTGGGACGCTGAGGCTGTCGTTGCCAGGGGCCGCGCGCTGCGCCGTGCCGAGGGGCGACCGTGAGGGCATACGAGGCCGATGTCTGTGTCATCGGTGCCGGCGCCGGTGGGGCCGTCGTCGCGGCCGAGCTCGCCGAGGGCGGCGCCAAGGTCGTGGTCTTGGAGCAGGGGCCCTGGCACGACCCCGACAGCTTCACCGCCCGCCCGCCGCAGATGCTGGCGAGGCTTTACCGCGAGGCCGGGCAGACGCTCACCATCGGCACCCCGCCCATTGTGCTGCCGCTCGGCAGCGGTCTCGGAGGCACCACGCTCGTCAACTCCGGCACCTGCTTTCGCACCCCCCAGCACGTGCTCCAGCACTGGCGTGAGGATTTCGGCCTCGAGTTCGACTCAGAAACGCTCGACCGCTGCTTCGCCCGCGTCGAGAGCGCGCTCTCGGTTAGCGAGGTCACGCCCGAGCTTGCGGGTCGCAATGCAGCGGTGTCCCTGCGTGGCGCGCAGCGGCTCGGATGGTCCCACGGCTACCTGCGTCGCAACGCCCGCGGCTGCGTCGGCTCCGGCGTCTGCGCCTTCGGCTGCCCCACCTCCGCCAAGCAGCACACCGGCATCACCTACGTGCCCCGCGCTGAAAAGGCGGGGGCGCAGGTCATCACCGGAGCCACCGTGCGCGAGATCGACGTCCGCGGAGGGCGCGTGCACGGCGTGCGGGCAGGAATGGCCAATGACGGTGGCGTCGAGGTGAGGGCTCCGCGCGTCGTCGTGGCCGCCGGCACCATCCACACTCCGCTCCTGCTCGCCGCCAACGGCCTCGGCGGCGCCTCCGGCCAGCTCGGCGCAAATTTGTCAATGCACCCCGCCACCGCCGGCTTTGCCCTCATGGACGAGCTCGTCGATATGGCCCACGGCGTGCCCCAGAGCTTCTACATCGACGAGTGGGCCCGCGACGGGATCATGTTCGAGGGCATCGCCGGGCCGCCCTCCTACGCCGCCGCCTCCCTGCCCCTCACGGGAGAGCGCCACGCCCGGGCCATGCGCTCCTACCGCCACCTCGCCCAGGTCGGTCTCATGGTCAGCGACTCCTCGCGCGGGCGCGTGCGCATGGTGGGCGGCAGCGTTGGCGGGGGACGGTTTGGCCGGCCGCTCATCACCTACGACCTCGACCAGCACGACCTCGCCCGTTTCCGCACCGGCATCGCGCACATGCGCGAACTCCTCGAAAGCGCCGGCGCGCGCGAGGTCTACCTGCCGCTGCCCGACGGCGTCCAGCCCGAGCACGTTCGCGCCAAGGACCTGCGTCTCATGGCCTTCCATCCCCTCGGCACCGCCCGTGCCGATGCCGATCCCACACGCGGTGTCGTCGACTCCAACCTCCAGCTACACGGCATCGACGGCCTGCACCTGGCCGACGGCAGCGTCGTTCCCAGCTCGCTCGGCGTCAACCCCCAGATCACCATCATGGCGCTCGCCACCCGCTTGGCCTACCATCTGCTCAAGCGCCCATGTCCTTCCTGATCGATCCCCCCTGGCTCTACGCCACCGGCCGCGCCTACGGGCGCCTCATGCCCGACGAGCAGGCCCCCGCCGCACGCGTCGTTCAAACGGCTACCGCCGGCGTCTTTCTCGCCACCAGCATCTCGCTGTATCTCAACCTCCCCTGGACCAAGCGCATCTGGGAGGCCTGCCGCGCCCAGGACGGCCGCGACTGGATGCTCAACTCCGGCGTCTTTCGCTTCGACCCCCGCCGCGCCGGGCCGCGCACGCACGCCATCTCCGCGCTCCTCTTCCTGACGTACCCCTTCTGGCTGCGCCTCGGTGAAAAGCGCGCTCGTCGCGCGTCCTGATCCGGGGGTGCTCGGGGAGGAGGGGAGACCCATACCCCGGCAGGGGAACCTAAAGG
>DATBPO010000286.1:0-4850 GCA_036561265.1 Solirubrobacteraceae bacterium
CGATCAGCAACGCCAGCCCGGAGGTGATCAGGGTGCCGACGAGAAGCGGCAGCGCTCCGAATTCTTCGTGAAGGACGTCCCAGTCGTTGCCGAAGACGAAGCCGATCACCCCGTCGTGCGCGAAGGCCGGCTGAGCCTCGCCGACCAGGCGCACGAAGAAGAAGACGATCAGCGCGAGGATCAACCCCGCGAGGGCCGTCAGCCCGTACTTCAGGGCCCGATCGGGCAGCCGCGCAAGCGGCGACCGCGCGAGTATCGAGCGGTCGCCGCTTGGCATGGCTGCCGTGCTCATGGCCTCTTGTCTACCCGATCCGAGGCCCGGATGTATTGCTCAGCCGATCGTCGAGCCGTTGCACTGCAGGCCCGCCGCCGCTTCCTTGGACTTCGCCAGGATCGACGCCGGCAGCGCCGCGTAATCCGCCTGCGCCAACACCGCCTGACCCGCTCCCAGCCCGTATTCGACGAACTGCTTCACGCCCTTCGCGGCCGCTTCGCCACCCGGGATCCCCGCCTTGCACATGTCCTTATTCACCACGATGAACGTCTGCGAGGTGATCGGGTAGGCGTTCGCGCCCGACGGGTTCTTGATCGCGAAGCCCAGGTTCGCCGGGACTTCGATGCCTTCCGCCGCCGCGCTCGCACTAGCCAGCGTCGGCGCCACGTAGTTGCCCGACTTGTTCTTCACGCTCGCATACGTGAAGTTGTGCTGCAACGCATACGCCTGCTCCACGTAGCCCACCGCGCCCGTCGTCTGCGCGATCGCGCCCGCCACGCCGGCATTGCCCTTCGCGCCCGTCCCCGTCGGCCACGGCACATCCTTGCCCGAGCCCACGCTCGCCGGCCATTCCGGGTCAGCCGAGGCCAGCCAGCCCGTGAAGCCCGCCGTCGTGCCTGATGAGTCCGAGCGGTGGATCACCGTGATCGCCGTGCTCGGCAGCGTGATTCCCGGGTTCAGCGCCTTGATCGCCGCGTCATTCCATGTCTTGATCTTCCCCAGGAAGATGTCGCCCGCCGTCTTCGCATCCAGCTTCAGGCCGCTCTTTACCCCCGGCAGGTTGTAGGAGATCGTGATCGCCCCCAGGAACATCGGCATCTGCACCGCCGGCGAGCCATTCTTGGCGATCGCCGCTTCTTCCGGCGCCTTCAACGGCGGGTCGCTCGCGCCGAAGTCCACCGTCTTCGCTGCCAGCGACGTGATGCCCGCGCCCGAGCCCACCGACTGGTAGTTCACCGTCAGACCCGACACTGCGCTGCCCCACTGCTGATACACCGGTGCCGCGAACGTCGAGCCCGCGCCCGAGATCGTCGCGCTTGAGCTCGCGCTATTCGTCGTGCTCGAGCTGCTGCTACCGCACGCCGCCACCGTCAGCGCCAGCACCGCGGCGCCCAGGAATGCGCCTGCCTTTTTGTTGATCACTGCGTCTCCTCTGGCTCTGTGATTGTGCCGGCGGCCGTTGGGCGCCCAGCCGTGCGGGCAGGGGCTCATCTCGCCTCCGACGTGTCCACAGCAGTTCTCTCAGCTGCTCAGCGCCTCCGTGTGAACATCTCGTGAAAGCAGCTCGTGGGGCTGCTGCGGCTGGGGCTCGAAGGGTTGGGGCTGCTGGGGCTGGGGCTCGAAGGGTTGGGGCTCGAAAGGTTGGGGCTGCTGGGGCTGGGGTTGTTGGGGCTGCGGCTGGAAGCGGTAGCCAAAGCCCGGGTGCGTATGGATGAAGCGCCGGTCCGGCATCGCCGCTTCCAGCTTCGTCCGCAGCTTCGACACATACACGTCCACCGAGCGGTCCCCCTGGCGCAGCTCGCGGTGCCAAACCGTCTCAAACAGCTCCTCCCGCGTCACGATCGCCCCCGCCCGCCGCGCCATCGCCACCAGCAGCTCAAACTCCCGCACCGACAGCGTCAACGCCCTCCCCGTGGCCAGCACCAGCCCCTCGCCGAGCCTTATCTCAAGCTCGCCCGCATACAACGTGGCGCCACTGTCACGGGGGTCTTCCACGGCCCGTCATCATCCTGCCCGCGCCTGTGCGTCGCGTTGCCAAGTCGTGATCCCTTCGTGAAAAACTGGTGAAAGACTCGTGACGAACGCTCTTCGGGAGCGCCTGCTCAATACTCTGCCCCGATGAGCTTCCTGCGCCGCAGCCCCGACGGGGCCCTCATGGAGCTCGTCGAGGAGGCCGGACGCAACGTCCAACGCTCCGGCTTGCTCCTGCGCGACCTCCTCGCCGACTTCCCCGAGCACGCCTCGCTCGCCCGCGATCTGAAGGTCTGCGAGCAGGAGGGCGACCGCATCACCCACGACATCATCCACCGCCTCACCGGTCGCGGCCGCGTCAACGCCCCCTTCGACGCCGGCGACGGCTACGCGCTGGCCACCGCACTCGATGACATCGTCGACCACACCGAGCAGGCCGCCGCCCAGCTCGGCCTCTACGGTGTCGAAGCGCCAATGGAGCAGTCCATGGAGTTCGCCGACGTCCTCGTCGGCGCCGGCGAGCAGATCGCTCGCGCTTTGCGCTGTCTCAGGACCGGCACCGAGCTCGCTCCCCATCTCGTTGAGATCCACCGGCTTGAGAACGAGGGCGATCGTTTGCAGCGCGATGCCGTCGCGTCTTTGTTTGCCGGTGGCATCGACCCGATGGTCGTCATCCGCTGGAAGGACATCTTCGAGTCCCTCGAGGCCGCTGTCGATGCCTGCGAGACCGTCGCGCATGTGCTTGAGGGGATCACGCTTAAGCAGCGGGGGCGGCGTCGCTGAGGGGGTGCTGCAAAAGATCTTCGTGCGGGATAAGTTATTGCGCGATAACTTAGTTTGCGCTTAGTCAGCGTGTCGGGGCTGCGAGCCTCTCCTCTGAGGATGCGGTCTTCATCGCCGTCTCCACCCGTGCGTATCGTTGCAGCCGTGGAGCGCCAAGAGCAAGCCGTCATCGACCCCGACGGCCGGCGGGTCGTGTTCGATGCCGGCTCGCATCTGCATCTTGCCCGCGGGCGCCGTGCTTGGCTGCTCGACCACATGGAGACGATTCTCACGACCGTTGCGCGGCCTGACTACCGCGAGGACGATCCACGGCCAGGACGCGAGCGCTTCTATCGCCAAAATGCGATCGAGCCAGGACGATGGATGCGGGTTGTCCTAGACTTCAATGACGAGCCCGGTTGGGTCGTTACCGTTCTGGTTCAGGACGACGATCCTCGACTGCGAATTTTATGAGCCTTACGATCGCCGGCACCACCTTCGAGCATCATCACTACGACCAGCGCGGAGACGTGCTGTATCTCAGCGTGGCGCACTACAAAGGTCCACCTGCCAGCGCGTCGTCAACGCCCGAGGGCCACAACATCGAGTACGACGAGGCGGGCCGCGTGGTCGGCATGACCCTCACCAACGTGCGCTGGCTCCTCGACCGCGATGGGCAGGTCACCATCACCCTGCCCGCCGGCCACGCCAGCACTGACGATCTGGCGCAGGTACTCCAGTCGGCTGCATAGCGAGCCAAGCTAACCAAACGTGCTCGCCAGCGCGCTCGCTTCCAGTGCTGCGCCTCGCGGGTTGCCGATGCAGAACACCTGAAAGGCCGTGCTCTGGCCCGCGCCCACCTGCGCCAGCACCGCCCGCCCCGCCGCCACGATCCGCACGCCGCGGCGGCCCACCACGTATACCACCAGCTTCTGCTGGGGGACCTGCGAGCGGTTGCTGACCGTGCCTTCCACGCCCACACCATTGCTCGGGTCTTCGAAGGTGTGCACGCCGCTCACCCTCAGCACGGGTGGTGCGCTGCTGCTTGCCCCGCTTGCCGCCGGCGCTTCGCCCACACGCGCGCTCACCTTCGCCGGCACGCCGCCCGCTGTCTGGATCTGATCGTCGATCCACACCGTGTCTGTGTGGGGCCTCAGGATCGGCGCCGACACCAGCGTGCTGTCCAGGCCCGGGGCGTCATTCTGATACAGAACCGCTCCCTTCGCATCGCTCACCGTAATCGCGATCGGCGCCTCGCGCAGTGGCTTAGCGGATTCGTTGCGCAGCGCCACCACCGCTGCCACACCATTTTCGTCGTGCACCACGGCGGTCTGGGTTATCTTCACCTGGGGGTTATTACGTGTGACGATCACGCCCTTGCTGATCGTCTGGGGATGTGCCAGGCGCTCTGCCAGCGCCGCCTTTTCCAGCTTCGCGCTGCGCTGCGCGTTGCTCTCGCAGCCAGTCAGCGCCAGTACTGCCACGACGAGCGCCGCCAGCTGCGCCGCCCGGCGTACGCTCACCCGAAGGCTCCGCCGATGTAATCCCGCGTGCGTTGTTGGCGCGGGTTGTCAAATACCTGCTCGCTTGAGCCATACTCCACCAGCTCGCCCAGGTGCATGAACGCCACGTGGTCGGCCACCCTAAATGCCTGCTGCAGGTTGTGTGTCACAATCACGATTGCCACGCTCTCGCGCAGGTTCACTATCAGCTCCTCGATAGTCGCCGTCGAGATCGGGTCAAGCGCCGAGCACGGCTCGTCCAACAGCAGCACCTCCGGGTTCACCGCCAGCGCCCGCGCGATACACAGCCGCTGCTGCTGGCCCCCCGACAGGCGCAGTGCCGGGTGGTTCAGGTCGGCCTTCACCTCCTCATACAGGCCCGCCCGCTGCAGGGCCTCGATTACCTTTGGTTCAAGCTCGCGGCGGCCCGCCTTGCGGCGCTTGCCTCCCTGCAGCCGACGCTCCTCGCGCAGCGCATACGCCACGTTCTCAAAAATGCTCATCGGGAACGGGTTCGGCTGCTGGAAGACCATCGAGATCCGCCGTCGCAGCGCCGTCACCTCGAGTTCGCCTACCTCCTGCCCGTCCAGCGTGATCCTCCCTGCCCGCGCCGCTCCCGC
>DATBPO010000287.1:0-3456 GCA_036561265.1 Solirubrobacteraceae bacterium
CCGCTGAATAAGCAGACGCAGAAGCAGGTGGAGCGCGGCGAAGGCCCTCTGGGCCAGACGGCGCTGGCACAGCAGGGGGTGCTGGCGCTGGCCAAGGAGACCGAAGCGCTCGCGCGCACCCTGAGTGTCCCCGCGAGCGGACTGCCGGCGGCCACGCGGGCGCAGCTGGCAGCCGAGATCCCGCGGGTGCGCGCCGGGGTGGCCAAGATCCCGACGAAGCCGCAGGGCAACAAGCCGGTGACGCTGGGCTTCGGGGAGCCCTTCACGACGACGCTGACGGTGAGCCTGTACTTCGCGCTGGTGCTGGCGCTGCCGGTGATCCTGTTTGAGCTCTTTGGCTTCGTGCTGCCGGCGTTCAGCCCCAGTGAGAGACGCGTGGTGCTGCCGCTGCTGTGCGCGATCCCCTTTCTGTTCGTGATCGGCGTGCTGTTTGGCTACTTCGTGGTGCTGCCGGCGGCAGTGCGCTTCTTTCAGAACTTTAATAGCAGCGAGTTTGACGTGCTGGTGCAGGCCAGTCAGTACTACAAGTTCGCCGCCACAACGCTGCTAGCGATGGGCCTGGTCTTCCAGGTACCCGTGGCGATCCTGGCATTGGTGCGGGCACGGGTGGTGACCACGACGCAGCTGCGCAAGGGCCGGCGCTATGCGATCGTGGCGTGCGCGGCGATCGCGGCGTTCCTGCCGGGGGACCTGGTGACCCTGATGCTGGAGACGATTCCGCTATATGTGCTCTACGAGGCGAGTATCCTGTTGGCATCGATCATGACGCGCCGCTGGACGGCGCGAGAGGGAGCGTGGGGCACCCCCGTCGCGACCGCTGGTGCGGCCGGTGGGGCAGGCCATGCGGGACCCTCGAACGGACAGACAGAACACAGCGAGAGAGAGCAGAGCGCAAAGGTGCAGAGCATCATCGACCACACCGATCCGGAGCTTTCGGAGTAATGCTGTTCGACCTCACAGGGCGAGGCAGGCGCAAGACCGTGAAGATCATCTACTCGGGCCTGGCGGCGATCTTCCTGCTGGGCTTCGTGGGCTTCGGCGTGGGCAGCGTGGGCGGCGGCGGCGGTGGCCTGGCGGAAATCTTCGGCGAAGGCAAGAGCGGCGGCAGCATCGACTACAGCTCGCAGGTCAAGACGGCCAAGGCGCTGACGGTGGCGCAGCCCAACAATCCAGCTGCCTGGAGTGGCCTGATCCACTACACGATGCTGCAGGCGGGCACGGGCGATAACTACGTTCGCACCAGCACCGAAGAAGGCTTCGGCCCCAAGGCCAAGCCGCTGCTGCTGCAGGTGCAGAGCGCGTGGCAGCACTATCTGAAGCTGACCCACAACCCGTATCCGGAACGCGCCGATGAAGTGCTGCGGGTCTACACGACCCCGGGCGGGCTCTCGAATCCAACCGAAGTTCTGAAGCTGTTGAAGATCAAGGTCGCAAGCCAGCCCCCCAGCGCGACGCTCCAGTATCAGCTGGCCGCGGCGGCCTATGCGGCCAACAAGACGGCCGAAGGCGATCGCGCGGCGAAGCTGGCGATCAAGCTCGCGCCTGCTGGTGAGCGGACGATCCTGCAGAACTACCTCTCCAAGGCCAAGGCAAGCGCGGCCGCGCAGCTGCACGGGACCAAGACGGGCACGGCCCCCGGTGGGCAGACGGTGACGATCCCCAACTCGCAGGTACCGAAGGGGGCCACCAACGGGCAGACCGTGACGATACCCGCCTCCTCGCTGCCCAAGGGGGTCGTCACCACGGGGAGCGCCACGGCTCCGGCGCAGGGCACGGCGGCGCCTCAGACCACCACGGCGCCGAAGAAGTAGGCCGCCCGCACGTGGGCCGCCCGGGATACACGGGGCGCCTGCTCGTGGACTGCGCCGATCGCCCGGGGATCGTCGCCGCCGTGTCGGGCTTCCTGTTCGATGTCGGCGCGAACATAGTCTCCTCGCACCAGTACTCCTCGGACCCCTCGGGTGGGAGGTTCTTCCTGCGCACCGAGTTCTTCCTGGAGGAGGGCATGGACTCGGTGGAGGACCGCCTGGACTCAGCCGCCGCGCGCGGAAGAAAGGGGCTGCGCGAGGATGGTCTTCCGAGCGGGGGCGGTCCGCGGCAGCGAGAGGCCATGCGCCGGCGCTTTCAGGCCGAGGTCGCGGAGCGCTTTGCGATGGACTGGCGGATCCGCTGGTGGGGTGAGCGCCAGCGCATAGCCATCCTCGTCTCGCGCCATGAGCACTGCCTGATCGACCTGCTGTGGCGCCAGCGTCGGGGCGAGCTCGATGGCGAGGTGGTGGCAGTCCTCTCAAACCACCCTGATTTGCTGGGCGAGGCACAGGCGGCCGGGGTTCCTTACCACCACGTGCCGGTCGAGGGCGAGCAGGGCATGGCGGCGGCCGAGGAGCGGATGCTCGGGCTGTTGGCGGGCAAGGTGGACGTGGTGGTGCTGGCGCGCTACATGCGAATCCTCAGCGCAGACTTCCTGGCGCGCGTAGGCGCGCCGGTGCTGAACATCCACCACTCCTTCCTGCCGGCCTTCGCCGGCGCCGACCCCTACCGGCGCGCGCGCGAGCACGGCGTCAAGCTGATCGGTGCCACGGCGCACTACGTCGTGGAGGAGCTAGACGCTGGCCCCATCGTGGAGCAGGGAGTCGAGCGCGTCAGCCACACGCAGGGCGTGGCGGAGCTCGAACGTGTGGGCCGCGACATCGAGCGCATCGTCCTCGCGCGGGCGCTAGCGCTGCACCTCGATGATCGCGTGATCGTGGACGGGGGGCGGACCGTGGTGTTCTGAGGGCGTTCTGAGGGCTGCCGGCATAGTGCAAAGCGTCGACTTGATGCCCGGCGGAGCAGCGAATTTTCGGCCTTTCACGATGGCCCTCGCGCGCGCCACGACACGGGGCCTCAGCTAGAATCCTCCGCGGCATCCCGTATCGGCACTCGCCGGTGTTCTCGCGGGCCGTTAGCTCAATTGGCAGAGCAGGGGCCTCTTAAGCCCAAGGTTGCAGGTTCGATTCCTGCACGGCCCACCAAGTTGTCGCTAATACAACGTACAACGTCGAAGTTCTCCGGTCCCTGCCAGGGGTCGGGGGCTTCGGCGTTGTCGTAGGTGGCGTAGGCAGGGACGCGCTCTGTGGGCCTGGGCCGGTGGTATTCGCGGCGCTCGGCTTCGGCTTTTATGGCTTTCCCGATCTCGGTGATCTCTCTGAAGGGGGTGGCCAGTTTTGATTTTGACCCCGTCCTCGTTCGATACCCATATGACCTCGAAGATGGTCTGGTTCATGAGGCGGCGGACGTGGGGTTTGGCGCGGAGGTAGAGGTCGTGGAGGTTGGCGCTGGTGACGCGCAGCGCAGCGCGAGGAACTCTTTCAGCTCGTCGTAGCGGATGTTCGTCTGTGCCAGGGAGGTCTCGGCGTTGATGCGTTCGCGTTTGATGCGGGCGGATTCTTCGCGGTATAGCTCGTCGGAGATTTC
>DATBPO010000288.1:0-3376 GCA_036561265.1 Solirubrobacteraceae bacterium
GATGGCGATGGCCTCGGGATTGCTGTCGATCAGCACGTAACGGCGATCCAGTTGGGCCGCGACGGCGCCCAGCGTGCCGCTGCCGCAGAAGAAGTCAAGGCACCAGTCCCCCGGACGCGTCGATGCCTGCACCATGCGCCGCACGATCCCCTCGGGCTTCTGCGTGGGATAGCCCGTCTTCTCCTTCCCTCCCGTTGCCACGATCGTGTGCCACCACACATCGGTGGGCAGTTTGCCCCGCGCGGCTTTCTCAGGCGTCACAAGGCCCGGTGCCATGTAGGGCTCGCGGTCCACGGCCTCGCAGTCATAGTGATAGCCCGCTGGGTTCTTCACGTACACCAGGATCGTGTCGTGCTTAGCCGGCCAGCGCCGCCTCGTCCGCCCGCCGTAGTCATATGCCCAGATGATCTCGTTGAGAAAGCCCTCCCGCCCGAAGATCTCATCCAGCAGCAGCTTGCAGTAGTGCGCCTCGCGGTAGTCGATGTGGAAGTACAGCGTGCCGCTCGTCGCCAACACCCTGTGCGCCTCGCGCAGCCGCGGCTCCAGGAAGGCCAGATAGTCATCGAACGCATCGCGATAGGAGGACTCTGCGAGCAGGCGCGTCTTGTAGCGTCGGCCCTGGAAGCCCTTGCGGTCACCCTCATCGTCGGGCCGCGTCTGCAGCGTCTTACGCGTCTGCGCTCCGCCCGTGTTGAAGGGCGGGTCGATGTAGATCAGCTGGAAGCGTCCGTCCGGGAAACGTGGAAGCACCTCCAGGTTGTCGCCCAGGATGATTCTGTTCTCGCTCGACATGTTGTCAATCTACGAGACGCATCGGCCGATCTTCCAGGCGCCACCGCCGATCCGCCGTGTCACCGCAAGAACATGTGCAGCCGTGGCCGCCTCCGGCGTCGCCAACCGTTCTTACCTCATCACGCGGCCCACACAGGGCCGGCCCTGCCGGCCCCCCTCAAAACAACCCCGCCCGCCCCGCCGGGCGCTCAGTGACTCTCCAGCACCCGGTCGATTAGGCCGTACTCTTGGGCCTGCTCGGCTGTGAAGAAGCGGTCGCGCTCCATGTCTTCGCGCACCTGCTCCGTGGGCTTGCCGGTGTGCTCCGCGTAGATCTCATCCAGGCGCGCGCGCACCGTGAGGATCTCGCGGGCGTGGATCTCAATGTCGGTCGACTGGCCTTCAAAGCCCGCGCTCGGCTGGTGGATGAGGATGCGGCTGTTGGGCAGCGCCGCCCGCTTGCCCTTCGTGCCGCCGCTCAGCAGCAGGCTCCCCATCGACATCGCCACCCCCACGCACATCGTCGCGATGTCGGGCTTTACGAAGTGCATCGTGTCGTAGATCGCCAGGCCCGAATACACGCTTCCGCCCGGGCTATTGATGTAGATCGAGATGTCCTTCTCGGGGTCCTGGCTCTCCAGGTGCAACAGCTGCGCCACCACCAGGTTCGCCACCTGGTCGTCGATCGGCGTACCCAGGAAGATGATGCGCTCATTCAGCAGGCGCGAGTAGATGTCGAACTCGCGCTCCCCCCGCGCCGTGCGCTCTATGACCATCGGGATCAGCGGCATGGCGCCCACCCTAGCGGGCGGTGCTCCCGGACCACGTCCCGGCCGCCGCTCAGCGATTGACCGTGGTCATGCCCTGCGGGTCGTAACGGTCCCCGGCTGCCGCCGGAATCGCCGCGGCGATCTGCTCGCTCTCCTGGGGGCTCAGCTCGATCTCGGCCGCCTTCAGATTCTCCTCCAAGTACTTCACGCGCTTGGTGCCAGGGATCGGCACCACCTGCTCGCCGCGGCTCAGCACCCAGGCCAGCGCCAGCTGTCCCGGCGTCACGCCCTTCTCCCGCGCCAACTCCTTCACGCGCTCCGCCAGCTGCAGGTTGTGCCTCAGGTTCTCGCCGCTAAAGCGCGGACCGTAGCGGCGGAAGTCGCCCTCATCGAGCTCCTCCGGCGAGCTGAAGCGGCCTGAGAGAAAACCCCGCCCCAAGGGGCTGTACGCGACGAGCGCAATGCCGAGCTCCTGCAGCGTCGGCAGCACCTCCTCCTCCACATCGCGCGTCCACAGCGAGTACTCGCTCTGCACCGCCGTAATGGGGTGCACCGCGTGCGCCCTGCGGATCGTCGCGGCGCTCGCCTCGGACAGGCCCAGGTGGCGCACCTTGCCCTGCTCTACCAACTCCGCCATCGCCCCCACGGTCTCCTCGATCGGCGTCTTGGGGTCCACACGGTGCTGGTAGTACAGGTCGATGTGCTCCACGCCCAGGCGCTCCAGTGAGCCCTCGCAGGCTTCCCTTACGTAGGCCGCGCTGCCGTCGATGCCCCTTCGCGGCGGATCGCTCATCTCAAGCTTTATGCCGAACTTCGTCGCCAAGAAGACCTGCTCGCGGCGCTCCTTGATTGCCCCGCCGATCAGCCGCTCATTGGTGTGCGGCCCATACATGTCCGAGGTATCCAGGAAGTTGCACCCCAGCTCCAGCGCGCGGTGGATCGTCCTGGTCGCCTCGCCTTCGTCGGTGGCCCCATAGAAGGCCGACATCCCCATGCACCCCAGGCCGATCTCTGAGACCTCCGGGCCGTTCGCTCCCAGCGTGCGCTTTCTCATCTCGTTGTCCCCTCGCTTTCGTGACCCGACTCACTGCCGGCAACGGACATAATGCCTACAACAGCTGGCGCAGGCAGCCGCACGCCCCTAGCCCAACCCTCGCTATTCCACTCAACGTGTTCGCTCCCAACCTCCCCAACCTGCTCACCGTCGCGCGCATCATGCTGGTGCCCGTGCTCGTGGTGGCCCTCCTGGGCAACACCCCTTCGGGTGACGTGCTCGCGGCGATCGTCTTCGCGCTTGCCTCCTTGACCGACTTCGTCGACGGCTACCTCGCGCGCGCCCGCGACTCCATCACGACCTTCGGCAAGCTCATGGACCCCCTCGCCGACAAGCTCCTCATCGTGGCCGCCCTCATCTCGCTGGTCTCCCTCAACCGCCTCGCCGCGTGGGTCGCCATGGTCATCATCACGCGCGAGCTCGCCGTCACGGTGCTGCGCCTCGGCGCCACCCAGGCCGGCGTCGTGATGGCGGCCTCCATGTTCGGCAAGGTCAAGACCTGCCTGCAGATCGCCGCCATCCTCGCGGTGATAGCCGTGCATGGGCAGCCTGCCTGGGTCTCCCTGCTCGTCTACCTCGCCGTGCTCGTAACCGTCCTCTCCGGCCTCGACTACTTCTTCGGCCTGCGCCGTCGCCTGCAAGAGGCCGCGCAGGCACAGACCCAGCAGAGCTGAGCAAGCCTCAGCCGCCGTGGCCGTCGAGCCACTCCTCGAGCGTCGTCTGCCGCGCCGCCGGCGTTCCCGACTCGATCTCCCCGCGCAGCTCCGCCATCAGCCCGTGG
>DATBPO010000289.1:0-1662 GCA_036561265.1 Solirubrobacteraceae bacterium
CGTCTGTCCCGACAATGCGGTCATCAAGATCGATGAGGCCGACGGTTACGCCTTCGACCTCGACTACTGCAAGGGCTGCGGCATCTGCGTAACCGAGTGTCCCTGTGGGGCAATAGAAATGATCCCCGAGCCCATCTGAACTTGGCGCTGGATGACCGCGCCGCGGGCTCACCCGCCAGGAGCACTACATTCAGTCTGATGGCCAATGCGCTTTCATCGAAGAAGACCAACGGTGACTGCGTGCTGCTGGTCGAGGACGAGGCATCGATCTCCGAGCCCTTCTCCCATGCGCTCACCCGCGAGGGCTTCGATCCGATCATCGCAGCGAGCGCCGCCGAAGCGCGCACGGCGGTCATCGAGCGCGAGCCCGACATCGTGCTCCTCGATCTGATGTTGCCTGACGGCGATGGACGCGAGCTGGCGCGGGAGCTGCGCGCCTCCTCGCAGCTGCCAATCATCATGCTGACGGCCCGCGGCAGCGAGATAGACCGCGTCGTGGGCCTGGAGCTGGGTGCCGACGACTATGTCGTCAAGCCGTTTGCTGCCGCCGAGGTGATCGCCCGGATCCGCGCCGTACTGCGCCGTAGCCGCCGGCGCGAGCCGGCTGCCGAAAAGCTCTCCGAGGGGGACGTGAGCATCGATGTCGCCGCCCGCCAAGCGTGGCTGGCCGGAGCAGAGCTCGCACTCACGCGCAGAGAATTCGACCTGCTCACCCGCCTGGTGCGCAGCGCCGGCCAGGTGGTCACCCGCGAGGACCTGATGAGCGACGTGTGGGATGAGAACTGGTTCGGCTCCACCAAGACGCTCGACGTCCACATGACAGCATTGCGACGCAAGCTCGGCGAGGACCCATCCGCGCCGGGCCACATCCAGACCGTGCGCGGGGTCGGCTTCCGCTTCGTCCCGACGCAGGAGACAACCACTTCCGCATCTTCCCCGACCAGAGCTTCTGCTTCGGAGCCGCACAGGGCCTCCGCTGCGTCCCCGCACAGGAGGCGTGAGCCGTAAGCCTGCGCACCCGCCTGCTGCTGGCGCTCGCCTACGTGCTGGTGCTGGCCGTCGTCTCGCTCGGCGTGCCGCTCGCGCTCAGCCTGCGCGACCGCGTCAACGCCGAGGTCCACTCCCAGGCCCTTAGCCAGGCCAACGTGGTCGCGGCCACCTCCGCTGATCTGCTGAGCCCGCCGAATGCCGCAGCGCTGGGAATGATCGTGCGCTCCAGCGGCGCCTCGGTGCGCGGGCGCGTGCTGATCGTCAATGCCCGTGGCCGGGTGCTGGCCGACAGCGCGGGCTCACAGGAGCTCGGCAGCAGCTACGCGAGCCGCCCCGAGATCGCCACAGCGCTGCGCGGGCGCTCGGTGCAGACCCAGCGCGCCAGCCGCAGCCTCGGCGAGAACATCCTCGCCACCGCAGTGCCCGTACTGCACAACGGCAGCACGATCGGGGCGGTGCGCATCACCCAGAGCGTCAGCGCCGTGCAGCACGCCGTGCGCAGCACCGTGGCCAAGCTTGGACTGATCGCCGGCACCGTGCTGCTGCTCGGCCTGCTCGCCGGCGGCGTGATCGCGCGCCAGATCGCGCTGCCGCTCAGGCGTTTGGAGGGGACAGCCAAGCGCCTTGCTAGTGGTGATCTCGCCGCGCGCGCAGTGGTCGAGGGCAGCTCCG
>DATBPO010000290.1:0-10255 GCA_036561265.1 Solirubrobacteraceae bacterium
CGCTGTGTGAGCTGCCTGCACCGCTTCGAGCTGGCCTCCGTCTGCCCCAACTGCGGCGAGCACTCCACGATCGTGCGCATGTCCTCCACGGCCATCGTCAAATGCAATAACTGCGGCGACTCCATGCTGCAGCCGATATGAGCGCCTCAGCCTCAACAACCGCCGCCGGCACTTCCACCACCGAGCTCCTGCGCTCGGTACGCATCGCGCCCTCGATCCTCTCCGCCGACTTCGGGCGCCTGCGCGAGCACGTGGGGGAGGTACTGGATGCGGGGGCACGCGTGATCCACGTCGACGTCATGGACGGGCATTTCGTGCCGCCCATCACGATCGGCCCGCTGGTCGTCTCCGCGCTGCACGAGCAGGTCCAAGCGGTCGGCGGGATGCTCGACGTGCACCTCATGATCGAGCAGCCCGAGCGCCACGTCGCCGAGTTCGTTGGCGCCGGCGCCGACTCGATCACCTTCCACGTCGAGGCCACCGCCCACGCGGCGCGCACGGTCGATCTGATCCGCGAGCACGGGGCCTCGGTGGGGATCGCGCTCAACCCCGCCACGCCCGTGGAGGCGCTCAGCGAGATCGCGCCGAACATCGACCTGGCGCTGTGCATGACCGTCAACCCCGGCTGGGGCGGGCAGAAGTTCATCCCCAGCTCTCCGGGAAAGGTGCAGCGGCTGCGCGCGCTGCTCGACCGGGGAGTGGGGGATGGGGAGGGGGCCGCGATCGAGGTCGACGGCGGGATCGACCCGGGCACCGCGCCGGTGATCCGCGCGGCGGGCGCCTCGCTGTTCGTCGCGGGCTCCGCAATCTTCGGCGCGAACGATCCGGCCGCTGCCTACGTGGCGATCGCGCGCTCGGTGGACGCGGCCTGAGATCCGCTCCCGCCGGGTAGCGCCGTGCGACCTGCGCCACTGCGTCTGTACAGCAGGCCCAGCATCAGCACCAGCAGCGCGGTGGCGCCGGTGTAGCCGATCTCCGTGCGCAGCACCTGTTCTTCCACCGCCGGCACGAACATCCACGCCACGAAAGCCGCTGCCGCCAGGCCCCAGCAGGCGGTAGCCACGCGCGCCCTATCCCGCGCCAGCGCAGCCTGGTTGAGCGCGCCGGAGACCAGATGCAGGCCCATCCCGATCCCCACGAGGGCCAGCCCGTAGCGCCCGTAGGTGTAGTGCTGGCCGAAGAGATGTGACATCACGAAGGGTCCGATCGCCAGCAGGCCAAGCGCCACGGCCGCGGCGAAGGCGGCGATCGCGCGCACCGTGACGCGGATTGCCTGCGCGAATGCGTCATGGCCGGCGGTCGCCTCCAGGCCGGCCAAGTGGGGCAGCAGCGAAGTCTGGATCGCCTGGAAGAGCTGCAGTGGAGCGCGGGCGATGAGCAGCACGTTGAACACGATCCCCGCCAGCGCTTCGTTGGTCGATGTTGCCGCCACGGTCAGCACGGCGGCGTTCAGCAGAGTCTGCTCGGAGAGCATGATCCCGGAGACCGAGAACACGAAACCGGCGCCGCGTCGCAGGGAGAGATCGTCATGCGCGGCGCTCTCCTGGACTCCCTCGGCGCCAGGCCCTGCCAGTGCCGCGTCGGCCTCGTCGACGGTGATCGGCTCGGTCAGCGCAATATCCGCCGCGTGGACGTGTGGGGCTTCGTGAGCGATGGCCTCGCGCTTCTCCTCGCCGCTGCGCGCGAACGCCGCGGGCACGACGACTAGCGACACGAGCGGGGCGGCCGCGATACCGAGTGCCACGGCGGTCTGTCCGCTGGCTATGCCCAGCGCCACGGCCAGCGCGAAGCACAGGCGCGAGACCGACTCCATCAAGACGAGCCCCCCGTAGAGCGCGAAGTACTTGTGCCCCGCAAGCCATCCGCGCGCGAAGTAGCTGGCGGCGTAGGCCAGGGTGCCCACGACCAGCACGTAGTAGAGCGCGGAATAGTGCTTGAAGACGTTGTCGATCAGCTCTTCGCGCAGCGCCAGCGCGATTGCCAGGAACGCGAGCGCGAAGCCCAGCTGGATCGCGATCGGAATGCGCAGTGGATGCTGCGTGTGCCCTCTGGCGCGGCGGTCGGCGATGGTGCGCGACAGCAACTGTTCGGTGGGCCGGTAGATCACCGAGATGATCACGAACATCACCGACCACAGGAGATCCACCTGCTTGGCCTGCGCTTCGCCGAGGACGTGGCTGGCGATGGAGAAGTAGGCGAATGTCAGCAGGCCCGTCGAGGCGATGCCGATCGACAGGATGCGCGCTCCGCTGCCGTAGGAGCGACTCTTGTTCTCAGAGCCGGACAAGCAGCATCGTCCACGGGAAGGGCGAGCGGACCTCGGTGACCCTGCCGTGACGGGCGAGGAGCGCCGTGAAGCTGCGCTTAGACCAGTGGTTGAGATGCCCGGGGGTGTTGCCGAGGTCAGACCAGTAGGCACCGCGGGCCATATTGAGCATGCGCCAGAGCGGCTCACGGGGGACAGAGACGAGCATGTGGCGCTGCGCGCAGCGGGCCATCTCAGCCAGAGTGTGCTCGGGGTCGGGCACGTGCTCGAGCACCTCGATGGCGCTGGCGAGCTCGAACTCGTCATCGGCGAAGGGCAGGTTCTCGGCGCGCATGATCCTGTACTCGAGGTTGGGCGCCTGGCGCTTGGCCCAGCCCTGCTGGATGGAGTCCTCCTCGAGGTCGATGCCTACGACGCGCGTGCCCTCGCCCAGGCGCGTGGCCCATTCGTGCACGAGCACGCCCTCGCCGCAGCCGACATCGAGCAGCGACTGAGGGTCGGCCGCCTCCATGAGTGCGTCCAGCGAGCGCTCGAAGCCGGCCATCATGCGCCGCACAAAGGGGTTGGTGGAGCCGTACTTGTCGTAGGTGTTGCCGGTGATCACCCCGTCGGAGGAGACGGTGACGCCGGCGCTCAAGCCTCCACCGCCTCACGCTCAGGGATCTGGCCGGGTTCGTAGTGCGAGGGCTCGACGCCCAATTGCAGTTCGATGCGTCGCACGCGCTCGAAGGTCTTCTGGGTCATGACGCGCTGGGCGGCCAGCAGATCGCCGATTACGCCGAGCGCCCACAGCACGATGGCGGCGATGAAGAGGACGGCGCCGAGGATCAGCGACTGCACATGCCCCTTGCCGGAGCCTTCGACGTAGGCGACGGCGAAGCGGATCCAGACGGCCAGGGCGGCGACGCCAATCACGGCGGAGAGACTCCAGAAGACCCGCAGCGGCTCGTACTGGGCGTAGATGCGGAAGATGGAGATTGTGTTGCGGCGCACGTAGGCCCACATGGAGGGGAAGAGGCGCGACTCGCGCGTGGCCTCGTTGGTGCGAACCGGCACGTGGTCGGTGGCGACAAGCATCTTGCCGGCCTGGATGATGGTCTCCAGGGTGTAGGTGAACTTAGAGACGACGAGCATCTGGATGGCGGCCTCGCGGTTGTAGGCGCGGAAACCGGAGGTGGTGTCGGGCAGCGAGGTCGAGGAGGCCTGGCGCACGACCCAGGAGCCCAGACGCTGCAGGGCCTTCTTGAGCGGCGAGAAGTGCGCGATGGTGGTGACCTCGCGGTCGCCGACGACCATGTCGGCACGTCCGTCGAGGATGGGCTGCACGAGCCGTGCGACGTCGGGGCCGTAGTACTGGTTGTCGGCGTCGGTGTTGACGATGACGTCGGCGCCGAGCTTGAGGCAGGCGTCGAGGCCGGCCTGAAAGCCGGTGGCCAGACCCTTGTTGTTGGTGAGGCGCACGATGTGGTGCACGCCTTCGCGGTGCGCGACTTCAACAGTGTCGTCGGTGGAGCCGTCGTCGATGATGAGGAACTCGACGACATCGAAGCCCTCCACCTCGCGCGGCAGGTCCGCGAGCGTCAGCGGCAGCGTCTGCGCCTCGTTCCAGCAGGGGATCTGGATGATGAGCTTCATCGCCGGCCAACCCGGGAAAGCGCGGAGGTGCAGGGCATGACTGGCATAGGCCGCATGGGTGCAGGATAGGCTCTGGGGCCGATGCAAGGCGCGACACTCACCCGGCCGGGCACCCGGTGGCCGGGACCCGCGCGGCTCGCAAGGCTGCGCAGCGTGCCGGCGTCCACGTGGGCGAAGCTGGGCTTCGCGGTGCTGTGCGTGGGGGCGCTGGTGGGCTATCTGGCGATCCCGACGTACCCGACGTATGACTCCTACTACGCGCTGATCTGGGGCCGAGATGTGCTGCATCTGCATCTGCCGGTCTTTCAGGTGTATCGGGCGCCGACGGAGCATCCGCTGGCAATCGCCTTCGGGGTGCTTGCGAGTGTGTTCGGCCAGGCGGGGGACCGCGTGATGATCTTCGGCGCGATCGCCTCGTTCGTGGCGCTGGCGGCGGGGCTGTACCGCCTGGGGCGCCTGACGTTCGGGCCGCTTGTGGGGATGATCGCGGCGGCGATCCTGTGCACGCGCTTTGACTACGAGTACTACGCGGCGCAGGGCTACCTGGACTTCTCCTACATGGCGCTGGTGGTGTGGGCGGGGGCGCTGGAGGCCGCGCGGCCCCGCCGCGGCGCGCTGGTGTTCGTGATGCTCGCGGCGGCGGGCCTGCTGCGCCCCGACGCGTGGCTCTTGAGTGGTGTGTACTTCCTGTGGTGCGCGTGGCCGACGGCGAGGTCGTGGCAGCGCGGCAAGCCGCTGCCCACCACTGGCTGGCGCACGCTCGCTGGCTATGCGGCGCTGACGGTGGCGGCGCCGCTGCTGTGGGCACTGGTGGACCTGGCGGTGACGGGCGATCCGGCTTACTCGCTGCACTCCACGGCGGGCCTGGCGGAAGCGCTGGGGCGCACGCAGGGCCTCGGCAACATCCCTGGCTCAGCGTGGGAATTCATGGTGCGCCTGGACAAGCTGCCGCTGGTGCTGGGAGGCATCGCGGGGGTCATTGTGGGGGTGTTGCTGCTGCCGACGCGCATAAGGGTGCCGTTGGCGCTGCTGTTCTCGGGTCTGTTGACGTTCGCGCTGCTGGGCGCGGCGGGGACGTCGGTGATCGATCGCTACCTGCTGATGCCGGCGGTGCTGGTGATGCTGTTCGGCGCGCTGGCGATCGGCGGGTGGTCGCTGCTTGAGCCCGGCAGTGCGCTGCGGCGGGTATGGATGGTGGCGGCTGCGCTGCTGGTGGCGGTGGGGGTGGCGCAGGCGGTGGCGACGGTGAGCCTGAAGAGCATCCGCACGGAACTGTCGTTCCGCAAGGACTCACATCGGGCGCTGGCGCAGGTGCTGCACAACCCGCGCGTAAGGGCGGACCTGGAGCGCTGCGGCCCGCTGTCGCTGCCCAACCACAAGCTGATGCCCGACGCGCGTTGGATCCTGAATGTCGGTCCAGAGAACATCGTGGGACGCAGCCAGGCGCGCGTTGAGGCAGCGGCGGGGGATGAGGAGTTGCGCGAACGCATCTCGCGGGGCGTGGCGATATACCCCACGGGCGAAGCGGTGTTCCGCCAGGCGATCGTGGACGCCAACGACGATCCATTGGATCAGGTGCCCCCGCGGGGATGGGCGCCGATCCTGACGAGTCAGTACTACGCGGTGTATGCGCGCTGCGCGTAGTTGGCGGGCGTGGGCGCCACTGGCGGCGCTCCTGGCCGGCGCGCTGGGGCTGCGGCTGTGGGGGGTCGCGCAGGGTCTGCCCTACGCGTATAACTCGGATGAGAACGCGCACTTCGTGCCGAAGGCGGTGGCGATGTTCAGCGGTGGGCTGAACCCGCACTACTTCGCCAACCCTCCGGCCTTCACATACCTGCTGCATGGCCTGTATGCGGTGTGGTTTGGCGGCGGCGTGGCGGCGCGGCATGCGCTTGCGGTGCACCCCACGGAGGTGTTCGTGCTGGGGCGCGTGACGGCGGCGCTGCTGGGCACGGTGGCGGTGTGGCTGCTGTATCTGACGGGGGCGCGGCTGTTCGGGCGAGCCGTGGGCCTGCTGGCGGCGGCGCTTGAGGCAGTGGCGTTTCTGCCGGTCTTCTATGCGCATCTGGCGCTCAACGATGTGCCGACGCTGGCGCCGCTGACGCTGTCGCTGCTGGGCGCGAGCGGTGTGTTGCGCAAGGGTCGCAAGCGCGACTATGCGCTGGCGGGCATCGGCCTGGGCCTGGGCTGCGCGAGCAAGTACACGGCGGGCATCGTGGTGGCGCCGCTGCTGGCGGCAGCGGTTTGCCGGTACCTCGATGCACCACAGGAGCGGGCGCGCGTGGCGGGTGGACTGGCGCTGGCGGGCGCCCTGGCGCTGGCGGGCTTTCTGGTCGCCAACCCCTACGCGCTGCTTGACTGGAGCGCCTTCCGCGCGGAACTGAACCACCAGTCCCAGCTCTCGGGCGAAGCCCAGGGCAAGCTCGGCGCGGGCCACGAGGGAGGGGTGCGCTACTACCTGTGGTCGCTGACGTGGGGCCTGGGTTGGCTGCCGGCGCTGGCGGCGGCGGGCGGGGCGCTAACGATCTGGCGCCGCGAGCCACGACTGGGCTGGCTGCTGGTGCCGGCACCGCTGCTGTTCCTCGCCTTCATGGGTCTGCAGGGACGCTACTTCGGGCGCTGGCTGTTGCCGATCTTCCCGATCGTGTGCTTGCTTGCAGCGTTTTTCGCTGCACAGGCCGCCGAATGGCTGATGGCGCGTTGGGGGAGCCGTTTTTTGGGGAGGGGGAGGGGGCCGCGTGCGGCGGGGCGGGGGCGTGGCGATGCGGTGGACAGAGCGCCTGTACACCTTGCGCGAGGGCAGCGCACCGTGGCACTGGCGGTGGCCGCTGTGGCTCTGTGTGCGCAGGGCCTGGTTTACAGCGTGCACTCGGACGTGGTGCTCTCGCGCGCGGACACGCGCACCCTGACGCGGGCGTGGATGGTGGCACACATCCCGGTGGGCACGAGGATCGTGGCCGAGCCGGTGTCACCCGATAACTGGGCGAGCGACATCGGACACTTCAACTACGCCACCCCGGAGGGGACGCGCTGGATCAAGTACCCCTCGATGGAAGTGGTCATCGGTTCAGGTGGCGTTCTGGTGGGAAAGACCGGCAGGACGGTGGAGGTCGAGGACTACGAGCGTACGCTGAGCCCGGCGCTGATCGGGTGGTATGAGCGCCAGGGTTTTTGTTGGGTAATAAGCGGCTCCACGCAGTTCGGGCGCGCGCAGACAGAACCGGGCGCGGTGCCGCAGGCGATCGCTTACTATCGCGCGCTGGCCAAGCAGGGGCAGTTGGTCTACCACGCTTCTCCCTACGCATCGGGTGGCGGTCCGGTGGCCTTCAACTTTGACTGGAGCTTTGACTACTACCCGCTGGCCTATGACCGCCCGGGCCCGGAAATGTCGGTGTACCGTCTGAGCGGCGGCGGCTGCAAGAGCTGACCCGGGGTTGAGAGGGGCCCAACGTGCGGCCGGCTGCGCCACCCTCCCAGCGCCGATATCCTGGGGCCTAGGATGACAATCGGCACAGAGACCGATCGCGTGCACCTGGAGCGCGCGATCGAGTTGGCGCAGCGGGGGACGGGAGCCGTCAAGCCCAACCCCGTGGTGGGTGCCGTGGTGGCGCGCGGCGAGGAGGTGCTGGGCGAGGGCTGGCACGAACGCTTCGGTGCGGCGCACGCGGAGGTCAACGCGATCGAGGCGTGCGGTCTGGCGGATTTGAGCGATGCGACGCTGTACGTGTCGCTTGAGCCGTGCTGCCACGAGGGCAAGACGCCGCCGTGCACGGAGGCGATCGTGCAGGCGGGCATCGGCCGCGTGGTGGTCGGCTCGGATGACCCCACCGAGAAGGCCTCGGGCCGCGGTCTTGGCATCCTGCGCGATGAGGGCATCGAGGTGGTGCTGGCTGATGGCGAGCTGGCCACGCAGGCGCGGCTGCTCAACCAGGCGTTTCGCAAGCAGGCGCGCGTGGGGCGCCCGTGGGTGCTGTTCAAGTCGGCGATGACGCTCGACGGCAAGGTGGCCACGCGCGCGGGGGATTCGAAGTGGATCAGCGGCGAGGACAGCCGCGAGCTGGCGCACCAGTGGCGCTCGGAGGTGGATGCGGTGGTGGTGGGCATCGGCACGGCGCTGGCGGACGATCCGCAGTTGACGGCGCGCCCGGAAGGACAGCCGGCGGAGCTTGAGCGCCAGCCGCGACGCGTGGTGTTCGACTCGCTGGCGCGCCTGCCGCCCACCTCGCAGCTGGTGGCGCTGGCGGCGCAGACGCCTCTGACGGTGGTGGTCTCACGCGCGGCGGCGCGCGCGGATACCGATGCGCTTGAGGCCGCCGGCGTGCAGGTGCTGGTGGCGACAGGTGAAAACGAGCCGGCGCGGGTGCGCTCGGCGCTCGACCAGCTCGCTGCCGCGGGCGTCTCCTCGGTGCTGCTGGAGGGCGGTCCGCACCTCGCGGGAGCCTTCCTTGACGCCGGTGAGATCGATGAACTGCGCCTGTTCCTGGCGCCGTTGTTGCTGGGCGGAAGCACGGCACGCGATCCGCTGGAGGGCGAAGGGGTGGAGAGGATCTCCCAGGCGCTGCGCGCGCTGACGTTTGAGTGCGAGCGGGTGGGCGAGGACCTGTTGATCTCGGCACGCCTGCGCGAGTGGTAGGCAGGGCGGGCGAGGGACGAGCATGTTCACGGGTTTGATCGCCGACCTCGGCCACGTGACGAGCCTGGAGCGCGACGGCGAGGGCGCCACGATCACTGTCGCAACGGGACTGGCGGGGGAAGTTGGGGAGGGCGACTCGGTGGCGGTCAACGGCGTTTGTCTCACGGCGACGCACGTAAATGGCGGGAGCTTCGTGGCGCAGGCAATGGCCGAGACGTTGCGGCGCTCCTCGCTGGGTGGGCTTGAGGTGGGTGCGCCGGTCAACGTGGAGCTGGCGCTACGCGCGGATGGGCGCCTGGGGGGACACATCGTGCAGGGCCATGTCGATGGCACGGGTGTGGTCGCGGATATACGCGAGGAGGGGTTCGCGCGTGTGCTCGATATCGACGTGGATGCGAGCCTCACCCGCTACCTGGTGGAAAAGGGCTCGATCGGCGTGGACGGCGTGAGCCTTACAATCAGCGCCCTGCGCGATGGCGGTTTCTCGGTGTCGCTGATCCCCGAGACGCTGGAGCGCACAAATCTGGGAAGGGTCGAGGTTGGCAGGAGTGTCAACCTGGAGGTGGACATACTGGCCAAGCACGTCGAGCGCCTGATGGAGGCCCGCACTGAGCACTAGCAACCCTGATACCAAGACGAAAACGCCGTTCGCGACGATCGAGGAGGCCTTGGAGGAGATCCGCCAGGGCAAGATGGTGGTGGTGTGCGACGACGAGGACCGCGAGAACGAGGGCGACGTGGTGATGGCGGCTCAGTTCGTGACGCCGGAGGCGATCAACTTCATGGCCAAGGAGGCGCGGGGCTGGATCTGCTTGGCGCTTACACCGGAGCGTTGCGACGAGTTGGGTCTTGAGCTGATGACGGCGAAGAACGAGTCGGCGCTGCAGACGCCCTTCACGGTGACGATTGAGGCGCGCGAGGGAGTTACCACGGGCGTCAGCGCGCACGACCGCGCGCACACGATGCAGGTGGCGATCGACCCGTCGAGTGAGCCCGATGACCTCGTGCAGCCCGGCCATGTCAACCCGCTGAAGGCCAAGAAGGGTGGGGTGCTGGAGCGCACGGGGCACACTGAGGCTTCGGTCGACCTGGCGCGCCTGGCGGGCCTGATCCCAGCGGGCGTGATCTGCGAGGTGATGAACGAGGACGGCTCGATGGCGCGCGTGGGCGACCTCACGGAGTACTGCGAGCGCCACGGCCTAAAGATGGTGACGATCGCCGACCTGATCGCCTACCGCCGGCGCAACGATCTGCTGGTCGAACGCGTCGTGGCCACGCGCCTGCCCACGGCTTTCGGCGACTTCTCGGCCGTGGGCTACCGCTCGCTGGTCGATGAGAAGCACCACGTGGCGCTTGTCAAGGGCGATGTGGCGGGCCAGTCCGATGTGCTCGTGCGCGTGCACTCCGAGTGCCTGACGGGGGATGTTTTTCACTCGTTGCGTTGTGATTGCGGCGAACAGCTGGCCTCGGCGCTATCGATGATCGAGCAGGAGGGCCAGGGCGTGCTCCTCTACCTTTCCCAGGAGGGCCGCGGGATTGGGCTTTTGAACAAGCTGCGCGCGTACCGCCTGCAGGAGGATGGGCTTGACACCATCGAAGCCAACGAGCGCCTGGGCCTGCCCGCGGACCTGCGCGACTACGGCATCGGCGCACAGATCCTCGTCGACCTGGGCCTCAGCTCGATCCGGATCCTGACGAACAACCCCAAGAAGATCCGCGGA
>DATBPO010000291.1:0-5669 GCA_036561265.1 Solirubrobacteraceae bacterium
GAGCCGATCGCGATCTGACCCTGCACCGCCTGAAAGCCGCTGCCCGAGGCGTGCGCCCAGGGATCGATGAACGACGTCAGCCTCGCTCGTGCATAGGGCTTGACCAGCGCATAGAGCACGATCAGCGCAAACCCCGACCCAGCCAGGATCGCCAGGTTGCGCGCCGGCATCCCCGCCACCACCAGCAGCGCGCAGATGGTGAAGGCGATCGTCAGCGCCGTCCCCAGATCGGGCTGTAGCGCCACCAACAGGCACGCGCCGCCCACCACCACCAGCAGCGGACGCGAGAGCTCGCGCAGATCCAGCACGCGCTTGGGCCTCTTTGCCAGCAGCGTCGCGGTATACAGCACCAGCGCAATCTTCAAGAGCTCCGAGGGCTGGAACTGCAGGACGCCCGGCCCGATCCAGCGCCGCGCGCCGTTGACCCGCACCCCCACGTGGGGGATATAGACGGCCAGCACCAGCACAAAGGACACCACCAGCAGCGGACCCGTGATGGTGTGCACCCACTTGATCCCATCGCGCGCCAGCAGGTTCATCAGCACCAGCCCCACGCCGCCGAACAGCACATACTTCACCAGGTAGCTGCTGCCGTTCCCGTGCCCCTGCAGCAAGGTCGGCGCCGAGGAGGCGCTGTACACCATCACGGCCCCAAACGCCAGCAAGCACAGCGTCGCCGTCAACAGTATCCGCTGCTCAAGCGGCTGCCCCTTGGCGGCACCCCTGGCCTTCGTGCCCCGTGAGCGCGCGCCGAGCGATCTGATCCTGGCATTCGCAGCGCGCGCACTTGGGGGCATCCCCGCTCACTTCGACGGCGCGCGCCGGATGCCTGCCGATCTCAGGCGACTGCGGATCCGCCCGCCCGCGGCCGCACAGACCGGGCCATCCCTCAGCGCAGACTTGAGTGGTAGAGCGTGAAGCCAATAGCAGCGCAGATCGCAGCGACGATCCAAAAGCGCAGAATGATCTTCGTCTCAGACCAGGCGCGCAGCTCGAAGTGATGATGAATGGGAGCCATCAGAAAGACGCGCTTGCGCGTGGTTTGAAAGGAGACCACCTGGATCACAACCGACAGCGCCTCGATCACGAAGATGCCACCGAGCAGGATCAGGAGCACCTCGGTTTTTGTCATTACCGCCAGCCCGGCGATCGCGCCTCCCAGGCCCAGCGCGCCGGTGTCGCCCATGAAGATCGTCGCCGGGAAGGCGTTAAACCAGAGAAAGCCCACGCAGGCACCCACCACGCAGCCTGCGAGCATCGCCAGGTCGTAGTCGGTGGCCACGAAGGTGATGCCGATGTAAGCCAGCAGCACGATCGCCGTGCACCCCGCGGCAAGCCCATCGAGCCCATCGGTGAGGTTCACGGCGCTGGTCGTGCCCGCCACCACCAGGTAGATCAGTACCGGGTAGAACGGGCCGAGGTCGATCTGGTAGTCCACGAAGCGCAGACGCAGCGTGCTGGGCAGGTGTGCCTCGTGACTTGCCACGTACCACAGGCCAAGCGAGATCGCGATTGTGACGATCAGCTTGGTGCGCCCCCGAAGCCCCAGCGAGCGGCGCCGCACGAGCTTGGTGTAGTCGTCGGCGAAGCCCAGCAGCGCACAGGCCACCGCCGCGCCGAACACCCCCACCGAACGCCAGTCGTAACTTGAGAGGATCAAGAAGGGGATCGAGATCGCGAGGAAGATGATTACGCCGCCCATCGTCGGTGTGCCGGCCTTCAGATGGTGACCCTCAGGGCCCTCCTCGCGGATCTGCTGACCGAACTCGCGCCGACGCAGGAACTCGATGAACTTGGGGCTCAGGAAGATGCAGATCAAGAGCGCCGCCGTCCCCCCAATCAAGACGCGCCCCATCAGCTCTCCTCGCGGCGCAGAGTTTGTCCCACGAGCTCAAGACCCACGCCACGCGAGCCCTTGACCAGCACCGTATCTCTCGCCTGCAACAACGTGGGCAGCAGCTCGGCCGCCGCCCTGGCGTCGTGCACACGGTGCATCTCACCCGTCTGGAAACCCTCCGCCATCTCAGCCGCCAGCGGGCCAACCGCCACCAGCACCTCGACCCCGAGCTCCTGCGCGTAGGCGCCCACCTCGCGGTGAAAGCGCTTCTCTTCAGAGCCCAGCTCGAGCATGTCGCCGAGCACCGCCACGCGCCTTGCGGGTGCGCTGCCGGTGAGGTCCTCAAGCGCCGCACGCATCGACATCGGGTTGGCGTTGTAGCAGTCGTCGATCAGCAAGATTTCGTCCTGGAGTGCGATGCGCTCACCGCGCAGCGCCGAGAAGGTCACCTCCAACCTTCCCTCGGGCGTCACGCCCAGTGCGTGCGCGGCAGCGATTGCGGCCAGCAGGTTGCGCAGGTTATGTGACTGGGCGAAGGAAGGCCGCAAGGCCAGGCGCTCACCGCCGATGCCAACCACGATCTCTCGCGGTTCCTGCGCGAGCAGGCGCACGTCTCCCTTCCCACCAAACGTCACGGTCTGCAGGTCCTCGCGGCGATGCGGATCGAGCAGCGTCTCGCCGTGAGGCAGTACGACCGTGCTGCCCGCCTCAAGACCCGCGATCAGCTCCGCCTTGGCCGCCGCCACGGCCTCCAGCGACCCCAAGATCTCCAGGTGGACCGGGCCAACGTTGACGATCACGCCTACATCGGGCTGGGCGATGGCCATCAGCTCTGCGATCTGCCCCGACCCGCGCATCGCCAGCTCCAGCACCAACGCCTCAGTCCCGGACGGAGCAGCCAGTACCGCCAGCGGCAGGCCGATCTCGGTATTGAGGTTCTGTGGGCTTGCGACCGTGCGCAGGCGGACGCCCAGCACCGCCGCGAGGATGTCCTTGGTGGAGGTCTTGCCCGTGGAGCCCGTGATCGCGACCACCCTGGCCCCCAGCTCATTCCGCCAGGCGTGGGCCAGGGCCTGCAGAGCGCCAAGCGGATCCGGATGAGCAAGCACCGCACCGGGGGTATCGGCGGGCAGCGCCGCGGCGTGCTCGGGTGCCACAAGCACCCCCCAAGCGCCAGCCTGCAAAGCATGAGAGGCGTAGGCGCCGCCGTCCTCGCGCTCACCTCGTAGCCCCACGAACAACTCGCCAGGCTGGACCTCGCGCGAGTCGACCGTAGCGCCCCGGGGGCCCCCATGTCCCGCGCCTGCCCGTCCCGTACCTGCCGACAGCCGCGCACGGGTGATCTCGGCGAGGCGCGCCGCATCCCAGTGGATCACGCGGCAGCCCCTGCCGCCTGCGCCTGGCGAGCGCGCAGGGCTTCGCGGGCGACGGTGACGTCGTCGAAGGGCAGCTTGCGTCCGGCGGCGAACTCCTGACCCTGCTCGTGGCCCTTGCCTGCGATCACCACCACATCGTCGGGGCGTGCCAGGGCGATAGCCCGCCCAATGGCGACTCGGCGGTCGACCTCCACCTGCACCCGCTCGCCCGCAGTCTGGACTTTGGCTGCCTCGATGCCGGTCGCAGTCTGGACTTCGGCTGCCTCAATGCCGGCCACGATCTGCGCAACGATCGCCTCTGGGGCCTCGGAACGAGGGTTGTCCGAAGTGACCACCGCCACGTCGGCCAGGCGCGCGGCGATCTCGCCCATCAACGGCCGCTTGCCGCGGTCGCGGTCCCCGCCGGCGCCGAATACGCACACCACTCGTCCCCGCGCCAGCTCGCGCGCCGCTCGCAGCACGTTCTCCAGCGAATCGGGGGTGTGGGCGTAGTCCACCAGCACCGAGAAGTCCTGTCCCTCGCGCACCGGCTCAAAGCGTCCCGGCACACGCACACCGCGCTCCAGAGCCGCCACGAGGGTGTCCAGGTCGGCGCCCAGTGCGTGGGTTGCAGCGAGCGCGCCGAGCGCATTGGACACGTTGAAGCGCCCGGGCAGCGGCAGCGTCACCGAGCGCTCGCCACTTGGGGTCGTGGCAATGAAGCGACAGCCCGAGAAGTCCATGCGCACATCACGTGCGCAGTAGTGGGCCTCGCCGTCGACGGCGAAGGTGATCGCCGCGGGCAACTCCGCTGCCAGCCGGCGGCCGTAGGGATCATCGACATTGACCACGGCAATCGCAAGCTGCGTGTCTTCACTTGTCGCGTCGGGCACGAACAGGCGCCGCTTGGCCTGGAAGTACTCCTCCATGTCGGCATGGAAGTCGAGGTGATCCTGTGTGAGATTGGTGAAGATCGCAGCGGCAAAGTTAGTGCCCCGCACACGCCCCAGCTCGAGCGCATGCGAGGAGACCTCCATCGCGCAGGCCGCATCACCGCCGTCGAGCATCGCGCGCAGGGCCCCCTGCACCTCGATGGCCTCCGGCGTGGTGTGGGTCACCGGTCGCTCCACGCCCGCCACCACTGAGGTGACTGTGCCCAGCAGCCCACAGTGCTCGCCAGTGGCCTCGATCAGCGCCCGCACAAGGTAGGCCGTGGTCGTCTTTCCGTTGGTGCCCGTCACCCCCACCACGCGCAGCCGCGTCGAGGGATCACCGTAGAAGCGCGCCACCAACGGCCCCATCGCGGCCCGCACCGATGGCAGCACCACCTCGGGTACCCCCAAACCAAGTCGCCGCTCCACCACCAACGCCACCGCCCCGCTGCGCACCGCCTGGGCCGCGAAGTCGTGGCCATCGCTGTGCTCGCCGGAGACGCAGAGGAACAGATCTCCGCTCCTGACGTTGCGACTGTCGTAGGCCAGACCTCTGATCTCCACAGCATCAGCTCCGGGGCCGGCGGCCGGGATCAACTCAGCAAGTCTCACTGTGCGCTCCGATGCGCCCGGTTGGCATGAAGACGAGTCTAGTTTCCGGTCCGGCCCCCTCAGCCAGGCAAAAACAGAGATTGGGCGGACGAGATCTGGCTGGGGGTCCCCTCAGCCCGGCGGGATACCGAGATAGGGCAGCGCGAAGGACATGATCTGCCCGAACGCCGGCGCAGCCACCACACCACCGAAGATCGAGCCCGACTGCGGTTCATCGATGATCACCGCGCACAGCAGCTTCGGGTCCGACGCAGGAGCGAAGCCCATGAAGGAGGCCACATAGGCGCTCTTGGAGTATTCCCCCGTTGCGGGGTCCACCTTGTTGGCGGTGCCGGTCTTGCCCGCCAGCTGGTAGCCCGGTATCGAGACCTCGCTGGCGGTGCCGCCCGGCGCGAGTACCCCTTCGAGCATGCGGCGCAGCTGTGCGGCGGTGGTCGCTGAGATCACGCGTCGGCCCGCGGGCTCGCGGATTCGACGACCGTTGATCGAGCCCACGATGTGGGGCGTGCGCAGAATGCCACCGTTGGCGATCGCGGCGTAGGCGGTTGCCATCTGGATGGGAGTCACCGACTCGCCCTGGCCGATCGGCAGGTTGCCCATGGAGGAGCCCGAATAGTGGCTTAGCGGTGGCACCAAGCCGATCTCCTCGCCCGGCAGGTCGACGCCCGTGCGTGCGCCGAAGCCGAAGCGGCTGACCCACTGGCTGAAGCGCCTGGAACCCTCGAGCAGACCGATCTTGATCGCGCCCACGTTGCTCGACTGCGCCAGGATCTGCGCCGTCGTCAGAGACTCGCCGGGGTGTTCGGTGTCGTCGTGGATGGTGCGGTCGGCGACCTGGATCTGGTCGGGGATTTCAAAGCCGGTTTCAGGCGTGACGAGTTTTTCTTGGAGCGCGCCGGAGACGGTCACCGCCTTGAAGGTGGACCCCGGTTC
>DATBPO010000292.1:0-6881 GCA_036561265.1 Solirubrobacteraceae bacterium
CTCGGCGATATGGGGCGCAGAGCCCGGGTCGCTCACCGTTCGCATTGTAGGCTCTATGTGATCGGGGCCAGAGCGATCCTGCCGGACGCGGCCCCCTCCCCTCCCCTCTTCTTCCCCCGGTTCAACACATGCCCCCTCGCCATCTCGATCGCCTGACAGCCGTGGATGCGTCCTTCCTGCACCAGGAGGGAGCGCACTCGCACATGCACGTGGGCGGGCTGACGATCCTGGAAGGACCGGCGCCATCGATCGATGAGTTCCTAGAACAGATCCGCTGGCGGCTGCACCTGGTGCCGCGCTACCGCCACAAGCTGGCGCACACCTCGATCGATAGTGGGCGCCCGGTGTGGGTGGATGACCCGAGCTTTAATCTGGAGTACCACGTGCGCCACACGGCGCTGCCGGCGCCGGGCGGTTGGGAGCAGCTGCAAAGCCTGACAGCGCGGATCTTCTCGCAGCGGCTGGATCGCTCCAAGCCGCTGTGGGAGATGTGGCTGATCGAGGGGCTAACCGAAGATCGATTCGCCCTGATCTCAAAGACCCACCACTCCCTGATCGACGGCATCGCGGGCATCGATCTGGCGACGGTGCTGTTTGACCTCTCACCCGACCCACCGCCGGTACAGCACAACGGGCGCCCCTGGCAGCCCCACCGCGAGCCGCACACGGCGGAGCTGCTGGCGGCGGGCGTGCGCGGGGCCATCAAGGCCGGCTTTGAGCTGGTGGGCAGCACGCTCGATGCCCTCACGCACCCCGACCGCGCGCTGGCGAGTGCGCGCGAGGCGGCGGAGGGCGTGGGCGAGATCGTGTGGGCAGGCCTGAACCCGGCGCCGCCGAGCCCGTTGAACGTGGACATCGGCCCGCACCGGCGCTTCGTGGGCGTGGGCAGCTCGCTGGATGACTTCAAGCTGGTCAAGAAAGCGTTCGGGTGCACGGTCAACGACGTGGTGCTGGCGGTCGTGACGGGCGCGCTGCGGAGCTTCTTGATCGCGCGCGGGGTGCGCACGGAGGGCCTTGAGCTGCGCGCGCTGGTGCCGGTGTCGGTGCGCGGCAAGGACGAGCACGACGAGCTGGGCAACCGCATCGTGGTGATGCGCGGTCCGCTGCCTGTGTACATCTCAGACCCCCTGGCGCGGCTGCGCTTTGTTAAGCAGGCAATGGACGGTCTGAAGGAGTCAAAGCAGGCGCTGGGTGCGGAGGTGATCGCGGGCGCGCAGAACTTCGCACCGCCGACGATTCTCGCGCAGGCCTCGCGCCTGAACTTCTCCACGCGCCTGTTCAATCTGATCGTCACCAACGTGCCGGGGCCGCAGTTCCCGCTGTATGTGCTGGGCCGCAAGATGCTCGAGGCCTATCCGGTGGCGTTCCTGCCCGAGCACCACGCGCTGGCCGTGGCGATCATGTCCTACAACGGCCAGATGAACTTTGGCCTGCTGGGCGATTTCGATGCGCTGCACGACATCGAGCGCTTCGGTGAGAGCATCGCCAGCGAGCTGGCCACGCTGGTGTCGCTGGCGCGGGCTGCGTCCCCTACCTCCCCCGCGCCGCCAAATGCTGTGCCGCGGACACGGCAGCACCGGCGTCGAGGATCCCCCAGCCCAACTCGGGATTCCAGCCGCGCCCCGGCGGACGCTGCGCCGTCGCCTCCAGCAGCCGGATGACCTGAGCGGCGCGCAGGCGCGGCGCGAGCTGGCGGATCATGGCCGCCACGCCGCTCACCTGGGGTGCGGCCATGGAGGTGCCGGCGAGGTAGGAGTAGCGGTTTTCGCCGGCGAGCGAGGCGCGGCAGAAGGAGCAGGCGGGCAGCGAGGAGGAGATGCCGCTCTCGATGAAGGTGGGGTTGGTGGGGAAGGTGCTGAAGATGCCGGGCGGGCCGCCCCTCACGCCGGGACCGGCGAAGGAGCCGTAGGCCGCCATCGAGATCTCGCTGCCGTGGCCGGAGAAGAGCGAGCGCCGGCCGGCGAAGTCCGCGGAGGTGACGGTGATGCCCAGGCCGGCGCCGAGCTTGGAGCCGCTGCCGGGCGGCTGCAGGACGTCGGCGGGATAGCCCTGGTTGCTCACGGCTTCATCGGCGGCGGCGGCGACGAGCACGACGTTGTGGCGGTAGGCGTAGCGGATCGCGGCGCGCAGCCGCTTGGGCGCGTGCGCGCTGCCTTCGGTGCCAAAGCTCATGTTGATCGCCTGCGCGCCATGGCGGGTGGCGTCGATGATCGCGCGCGCCTCGCTTGCGTCGGTGAGGTCGCTCTTCTCGATCAGCAGGCGGCAGCCGTAGCCGGCGCCGGCGATGCCGATGCCGTTGTTGGCGGCCGCACAGGCGAGGCCGGCGACGCTGGTGCCGTGCCCGGAGCGGTCGACGCTGGCGGAGCCTTCACCGGGTTCGCCGTCGATGTCGTGCACGTAGGCGATCTTGCCGGTGAGATCGGGGTGCGAGGCATCGATGCCGGAGTCGATCACGGCTACCCTCGCGCCGTTGCCATGCGTGATGGCCCACGCCTGGGGCAACTCCTCGCGGATCGCCCACCACTCAAGCGGCGTCTCAGCGGGCGTGCCGGGCGCGGTCTCGGGCGTGCTCAGGGCTGGATCATCGGGCAGCGAGGCACTGTGTGCAGGGCCATACGCAGGTGCCCGTCTGACAAACGCAGGCCCATCGGCAAACGCAGACCCATCGGCAGAGCCCGGCGCCGCAAGCGCAGGGCCACGCACAGGCGCCGGACCGGCAAGCGCCTCCCCCACGCCGCCCAGCAAAAGCAGGAGCGTCGTCGCGATCAGTAGCCAAGCGCGAACTTGGCGTCCTCGCTCATCTTCTCCGGCGACCAGGGGGGTGTGAAGACCATCTCGGACTCCACGGTCGCGACTCCATCGAGTTCGCCCACGAACTCTTCGATCTGTTCGGTGACCTGCGGCCCGATGGGGCAGCCGGGGGTGGTGAGGGTGAAGGTGACGCGCACGTCCCCCCCATCGACCTCGACCCCGTAGATGAGCCCGAGCTCGACGAAATCCAGTCCGAGCTCGGGGTCGATCACATTGGACAGCGCATCCATGACATCGTCAACCGTGGGCATCTGAGATCAGCTTATCGGGGGCCAACGCCGCGCCGCGCCACTCCTCGACCTAGTTGCCACTACTCGGCCTAGTTGTCGCAACCCATGCGATCCCAGAGATACAGCTCGATGCACTCGTTGGCGAGCTCGATGGCCCGGGCGCGGGAGAGTCGGGGGAGCACTGTGTCGAGTGCCTGATCCTCGGCGACGCCGGCTTGGAAGGCCTCCTCACCGCGAAAGCCGGCGGCGATTTTCAGAGCCTCGCGGCGGTTCTCGCCGAGGCTTGGGAAGACGCCGACGAGGAAGTCGGTGTTGGGTATGGGCTGGCCGACCTCGAGCGAGGCGTGCCAGGCGGCGAGCAGGCTGAGGTCGTCGTTGTCGAGGCCGGCGATGGCCTTTGCGTAGTGCACGGAGAGCTCATCTTCGGGGATGTCATCGACCCAGGCACGCACGACCTCGCCAACGAGTTGACGGCGCGCCTCGCGGCCGACGGACTCGGCGATGACTCGAATGGCGTCTTGGGGTTCGATGAAGCAGAGCGGGGGCATCGCAGCCGACCTGGGCGAGTTGGAGTTCAGACAGCGACACTGTACGGCCCGGTGAGGACGGCTTTTCTACAGTTCCAACGCGCCGTGCGCACGCGCAAGCGCCTCGGCATCGCTGCACTCGTCGGGTACGCCGAGGTTGGCGCGCTCGCCAGCGCCCCAGTTGGCGAAGGCGAGGTCGAGCGCTTCGATGGGCACAGCGATGGCCTCGGCGAGCTCGCCGGCGCGGCGCTCAAGAATGAAGGGGTCACCGATGCCGAAGAGCCGTTTGGCGGTGAGAGTGGCGAGGTCGTCGGTCGCGTGGGTGGCGGCGCCGGCGAAGTGCAGGGAGTCGGCGTGCAGCTCATAGAGCCCGAGGCGTCCGACGGTGACGAGCAACTCATAGCGGCCCATGCGCCCCAGGCCGGGCAACTGCAAGCGCTCGAAGACGCGCTCGAAGCGTCGCTGCTCACTCCAGGTGGGATCCCCGGAGAAGGCGCGTACCTGCGAGCCCGCGCGCTCGGCCCACTGCAGGTAGCCACGCAGCGTGTCGGCGCCGCGCGCGGGATCGTGCGAGGTGCGCGGACCGAGTGCAACGTCGGCGAGATCTCCCAGCTCATCGGCGGCGCGCCAGTCGGGCACTTCGCCGCGACCGCCGCCACAAGCGTGCAGGGCCTGACGGATGCCGATGAAGGGAGCCTCGCCCTGCAGGGGCGAGAGGTAGGCGGCAAGAAAACACATCCAGGTAGCGCGCTCCCAGCTGTCCTGCTGGCGGATCTCGGCGTAGAGGTCGGGGGGTGCGTTTTCAAGCGCGAGCAGGCGACCGTGGGAGAAGGCGACCTCCCGCGCGAGGCGCTGGGCGTCGGCTGAGTTGTGGAGCGTGGGCAGTAGCGCGGAGCGGTAACCATCGTCCTCCCCGCGGGGGACGCCGTCGCGGTAGACGCGCAGATTGCGGGCGCCCGAACGTGGCGCGCGGCGAGCGGTGGCGCCAGAGGAGCCACGGCTCCTGCCGGCGCCGACGGCGGAGCCCTTGGGGCGCGCGAGCTCGGGCACGGTGTCGCGACAGATGGGACAACGCTCGATGAAGCGGCCGTGACGACAGAAACGGGGCATCAAGATGAAGCTAGCGACAATCCCGCTCGCGGCGGGATGGGCAAAGCGAGCCCCCGCTCGCGCGCCCGCTGCGCTCCGGCCTCGCGCTCGTGCGCGAGGGTGTGCAGGTAGTCGTCGTAGTCGACCTGGATGGTGTGGCGCTTGGAGGCGATGTAGCGCTTGCGCATGGCGGCCTGATCCTCAGAGATGTCCTGGCGCAACTGAGCGGGAGCGGGCAGGGCGTACTCGCCGCGCAGGTAGTCGCCGACCCAGGCGCCCTGGGCCTCGGCGAGCGGCATGATGGCACCCAGCGGCTGCAGGAGTCCGATGAAGAAGACATTGTCGATGGTGGGGTGAAAGACGCGGCGGAAGAGCTCGATGTGGTTGTCGGGCGCGGAGATGAGGTCTGAGTCGAAGAAGGGGAAGGTGATCTTGTAGCCGGTGCAGTAGACGACGACGTCGGCGTGCACGGTGGAGCCGTCGACGAAGCGCACCTCCTGATCAGCGAGCGAGGCTATGTTGGGCTTGGGCTGGATGGTGCCGTGGGCGATGCGGTCGAGGATGCGCCCGGAGACGGTGGGATGGGCCTCGCCGAACTTGTGGTTGGGCTTGGGCAGGCCGAAGCTCTCGGGGTTGCCTGCTGCGGTCTTGATGACCTGGTGGATCATGCGCTGGCGGATCTTGAAGGGGATGCGGGGATTGTTGGGGAGCTGGTCGACGGGCTTGCCGAAGACGTACTTGGGGATGATCCAGGCGCCCTGGCGGGCGGCGAGGTAGGTGTTGCGCGCGACGTAGGAGCTCTCGACGGAGATGTCCATGGCGGAGTTGCCGATGCCCAGCACGACCACGTCCTTATCCACGAAGATGGAGTTGTCGACGTAGGTGTGTGCGTGCATCTGCACCCCTTTGAAATCCTCGGAGCTGGGGAAGGCGGGTTCGGGCCAGCGCTGGTCCCAGTGGTGCCCGTTGGCGACGAGCAGCGCGTCGTAGCTGCGGGTCTCGCCGCTGTCGAGGGCGATCTCCCAAACCCCGTCGGGGCGGCGCGCGGCGTGCTCGACACCGGTCTCGAACTCGATCAGCTCGCGCAGGGCGAAGTGATCGACGTAGTCATCGAAGTAGCGGGCGATGTGGGTGTGGTGGGGAAAGTCGGGGATGGAGCTAGGCATGGGGTAGTCGGCGTACTGCATGCGCTCGCGGGAGACGTTGATGAAGAGATCGCGGTAGGCGGCGGACATGCCGTTCTTGTTGCCGAACACCCAGTTGCCCCCGACGCGATCGGACTTCTCGAAGCAGTCGAAGGGAATGCCGCGGTCGCGCAGGGCCTTGATGGCGGCGATGCCGGAGGAGCCGGCACCGATGACGCAGACTTTGGGCAGGGCGGAATCGCTCATGGACCTCCAGCGTAGAGAAAGACGGCGCGGAGCGTCAAGGACATGTCCGTTTAGTTTGGAGAGGCTCCGCTTCGCTCCGCCGTGTGGGCCGCGTGAGGCGGTGCGATCGCGTGCGAGCAAAGCTCGTGCGTCTCGTGCGTCTCGCGCGTGTGTCTGTGTGTCTCGTGCATATGTCTCGTGCGTATGCTTTGCTCAGCCGGGGAGGTCCGGCTTCCCGCCGGGAAGGCCGTGGGCCAGTTCATCTAGGCCGCGCTGGCCGTTGGCGGCGAGCCACTGGGCCGGCGAGTTTCCGCGCAGGTTGGGCGAGGGGGCACCCAGCCACTGCCCGACCTGACGATCGCTCTGCATGTGGGGACGGACCTGGTCGCAGAGCTTGAGCATGCGCAGGACCTGTGTGGACTTCTTGACCTGCGGACGTACGACCTCGCGCTTGCGCCAGCAGGCGACGGTGGCCTCGTCCCAGCGGAGGGCGGCGGCGAGCGGAGCGTCGCGGCCGAAGAAGACGTAGAGGCGGGCGAAGTCGTCGAGGGCCATTTCGGCGAGACCGGAGAGAACGCGAGGAGGCTTCGAGGAGGAGTCGGGCATTTATTTACACTAGGCTTTCTCTGTAGGAGTGTAAAGGAGCGGGCGGCGGGGCCGAGCTTCCTTTCTGGACTCTTAATACACTAGGCTTTCCGTGCAGGAGTGTAAAGGAGGTCTGGCAGAACTCCCTTTTTCGGACCTTAATACATTAGGATAGCTACGCATGAGTGTAAAGGCGGTGGGGCAGGCCCTCCTATTTCGGACCCTACATACATTAGGGTAATCATACAGGAATGTATTAAGGCCGCGCA
>DATBPO010000293.1:0-6496 GCA_036561265.1 Solirubrobacteraceae bacterium
CCTTCGTGACCCGTCCCGAGCAGCGCAGCCACGTGGTCGGCACCGTCGACCTCGACGCGAGCATCGACGCGAAGACGGTGTCGGCGGTGCTCCGCGCCAACGGCGTCGTCGACACCGACTCCTATCGCAAGCTGGGGCGCAACCAGCTGCGCATCGGCATGTTCCCCGCGGTCGATCCGCAGGACGTGCAGGCGCTCACCGCGTGTATCGAGTGGATCGTTGAGAGGATGGCGGCATGAGTGAGCGTCTGAAGGTCCTCGTGAAGGAGAAGATCGGCGACTCCGGCGTGGAGTTGCTGCGCGAGCACTTCGACGTCGATCTCGGCATCGAGTGGTCCGACGAGGAGCTGGCAGAGCGCATCGGCGCCTACCACGGCATCCTGATCCGCTCGGCGACGAAGCTCACGGAGGATCTGATCGAGAAGGCCACGCTGCTGCGCGCGATCGGGCGTGCGGGCGTGGGGGTCGACAACGTCGACGTGCCGGCCGCAACCAAGCGCGGCATCATCGTCGCCAACGCGCCGCAGTCGAACGTGGTGACGGCGGCGGAGCACACGATGGCGCTGCTGCTGGCGCTGGCGCGCAACATCCCCCAGGCCTACGCCTCGCTGACGAGCGGGAAGTGGGAGCGCTCGAAGTTCTCCGGCGTGGAGCTGTACGAGAAGACGCTCGGCATCCTCGGCTTCGGTCGCATCGGCCAGCTCGTCGCCGCCCGCGCGCGGGGCTTTGGCATGCGCGTGGTTGCCTTCGATCCCTTCGTCAGCGCCGAGCGCTACCGCGAGCTGGGGGTGGATAAGGCACAGAACAGCGAGGAGGTCTACGCGCAGGCCGACTTCATCACGATCCACCTCCCCAAGACGCCAGAGACGCAGAACTGGCTCAACGCCGAGGCCTTCGCAAAGATGCGCAAGGGCGTGCGCATCCTCAACGTCGCCCGCGGCGGGCTGATCGATGAAGACGCGCTCAAGGAGGCGCTGGACAGCGGTCAGGTTGGGGGCGCGGCGCTCGACGTCTTCCCGGCCGAGCCGATGACCGAGCACCCGCTCTTTGGCTACGCCAACGTGGTCGTCACGCCACACCTGGGCGCCTCCACCGCGGAGGCCACCGATCGCGCGGGCTACCAGAGCGCCGAGCAGGTCGTGGCGGCGCTCACCGGCGGCGTCGTCGCGACCGCCGTCAACATCCCCGCGATCGGCGCGGAGGACATGGAGGTGCTCGGCCCCTTCCTGCCGCTGGCCACGCAGCTGGGGCGCCTGGCGATGGAGCTTGCAGAGGGCAGCTCGGTGGAGCGCATCGAGGCCGCCTTCATGGGTCGCATCGCCGAGTTCGACACGCGTCTGCTCTCACTCGCCGTGATCGTGGGCGCCCTGCAGGGACGCACCGAGCAGCAGGTCAACCTCGTCAACGCGCCCTCGATGGCTGAGGAGCGCGGGATCGTGGTCGAGGAGAAGTCGGTCACCGAGGCGCAGGACTTCAACGAGCTCATCCGCGTCACCGTCGTGGCGGGCGACGAGAAGGTGGCGGTGGCTGGCACCGGCATCGGCCCGCAGCGAGTGCCCCATCTGGTGGAGGTGCACGGCCAGCGCTTCACCGTCGAGCTGGAGCCTTTCGTCGCGGTCTTCCGCTACGCCGACCTGCCCGGCATGATCGGCCGCGTGGGCACGATCTTCGGCAGTCACGGCATCAACATATCCTCGGCCGCCGTGGGCCACACGCCGGATGGGGCCAAGGATCAGGTGCCCGCCCACCCCGAGGACCAGCGCTTCGCCGCGATGGTCGTGACCACCGACGCGCTCGTGCCACGGGAGGTCATCGACGAGATCGTGGCCTCCGAGGGATTCGTGGACGGCCGCACGGCGTCTTTGCGCTGAGCTGGCCACGCGGCCAGTGAATCGGCTAGGGTGCCTCGCAGATGCACGTAGTCGTCCTCACCAAGCACGGCGCACCCGACGTACTACAGGTGCAGGAGCGCGATGACCCGCCACTGGCCGCGGGGCAGGTGCGCATCGGAGTCGCTGCTGCGGGCGTGAACTTCGCCGACGTGATGGCGCGCGTGGGCCTCTATCAGGATGCCCCCAAACCGCCGTGCGTGGTCGGCTATGAGGTGGCGGGCACGATCCTCGAGCTGGGGGAGGGGGTGCGCGATCTAATCCCCGGCCAGCGCGTGGTCGCGGGCACGCAGTTCGGCGGCTACGCCTCACAGGTGGTGGTGCCGGCGGAGGATGTCGTGCCGCTGCCCGACCGCCTGAGCTTCGAGCAGGGCGCCGCGATCCCCGTCAACTACGGCACCGCGTGGGCGGGTTTGATCGGCTATGGCAACCTGCAGCCCGGCGAGCGCGTGCTGATCCACGCTGCTGCCGGGGGCGTGGGCATCGCGGCGACGCAGATCGCCAAGCGCCAGGGCGCGGAGATCTACGGCACTGCCTCACCGGGCAAGCACGAGCGCATCCTCTCCAATGGCGTGGACCGCCCCATCGACTACACCAAGCCCGGGTGGGAGAAGGGCATGCCCAAGTTCGACGTGATCCTCGACGCCGTCGGCGGCAAGAGCTTTCGCATCAGCTACGACCTGCTGCGCCCCGGCGGGCGCCTGGTGGCCTTCGGCGCCTCCGCGGTGATGTCGGGCGAGAAGCGCAATCTGGTCACGGCGCTCGGAACGGTCCTGCGCATGCCACGCTTCAAGATCATCAAGCAGATGTCCGAATCCAAGGCCGTCATCGGGCTGAACATGCTGACGCTGTGGAAGGACCGCGGCACGTTGCAGCCGTGGATCGAGCCGCTGCAGGCGATGCTCGACGATGGCACCATCGAGCCGGTGGTCGCGGGCGAGTTCAGCTTCGAGCGCGCCGGCGAGGCGCACCGCATGATCAGTGAGCGTCGCAACGTGGGCAAGGTCGTGCTCACGCCCTGAGCTGTTTGGCAGGCGCCCAGACGGGTGCTACGCTGCCATGCAGCATGTCGTTGCATAGGTCTCTTTCGCTTCTCCTTCTTCTGCTCCCCCCTCGGGGGGAATAGTGCGTGGCGGCCGCGTAGCCGCAAAACCACCTGGAGGAAGTGCAACTGAGACCGAGAAGGAGAATGAACGACATGAGCACTCAGCAGCAGCACACACCTGACGAAGCGTCCTCATCGGCGCGCGAGGAGCATCAGCGCGTAAGAGTTTTCGACACCACCCTGCGCGACGGCGAGCAGTCGCCGGGCATTTCGCTGAACAAGCAGGAGAAGCTGGAGATCGCCCACCAGCTGGCGCGCCTAGGCGTGGACATCATCGAGGCCGGCTTCCCCATCACCTCGCCGGGAGACTTCGAGAGCGTGCAGGCAATCGCGCGTGAGGTCCACGGCCCCGTCATCTGCGGCCTGGCACGCACGAGCAAGCAGGACATCGACGCCGCCTGGGAGGCGGTCAGAGACAGCGAGCGCCCGCGCATCCACACTTTCATCGCCACCAGCGACATCCACATCGAGCGCAAGCTGCAGACCACGCGCGAGGACGTCAAGGGCCAGGCCCGCGCAGCGGTGGCGCACGCGCGTGAATACACCGAGGACGTCGAGTTCTCCCCCGAGGACGGCTCGCGCAGCGACATCGAGTACATGGCCGAAGTCATCCAGATCGCGCTGGATGAGGGAGCCACGACGATCAACGTGCCCGACACTGTCGGCTACACGATGCCCCACGAGTACGCGGCGATGTTCGCCGAGCTGTACCGCCTGGTGCCGGGCCTGCGTAACGTGACGGTCTCGGTGCACTGCCACGACGACCTGGGCATCGCGGTGGCCAACTCACTGGCCGGCATCGAAGCTGGCTGCCGTCAGGTGGAGTGCGCGATCAATGGCATCGGCGAGCGCGCCGGCAACGCCTCACTGGAGGAGATCGTGATGCTGCTGCACACCCGCGAGCCCAGCCTGGGCCTGTGGACGGGCATCGAGACGACCGAGATCGCGCGCACCAGCCGCCTGGTCTCGCGCCTGACTGGCTACCCCGTGCAGCCCAACAAGGCGATCGTGGGGCGCAACGCCTTCGCGCACGAGGCGGGCATCCACCAGGATGGCGTGCTGAAGGAGCGCACCACCTACGAGATCATGGATGCCACCACCGTGGGCCTGGAGAGCAACGCGATCGTGCTGGGCAAGCACTCCGGACGCCACGCGCTGCATGAGGCGCTGGAGGAGATGGGCTTCCGCGTCGACGGCCAGGCCCTGAACGCCGCCTTCAAGCGCTTCAAGGAGCTGGCCGACCGCAAGAAGCAGATCACGGCGATGGATCTGGAGGCGCTGGTCACCGACGAGCTGCGCGAGGAGATCGCCGGCTACACGCTGGAGTGGTTCGACGTCGAGGCCTCCTCCCGGCGTCCGCCGCACGCCAAGGTCAGCGTCAGCCCGCCCGAGGGCCCCGCACGCGATGGTTCCTTCACCGGCGACGGCCCGATCGACGCGGTCTTCCACGCGATCGACGCCGCCACCGGTGTCGAGACGAAGCTGCGCGACTTCCAGATCGGCGCCGTCACCGAGGGCCAGGACGCCCTGGGTGAGGTCTCCGTCGTCGTCGAGGCCCACGGCCAGTCGGGCTCCGGCCAGGCCGTCTCAACCGACATCATCGAGGCCGCTGCCCGCGCATATGTGCGCGCCCTGTCGGTCGCCGTCGCCCGTTCGCAGGCGGCGGATGGGGTGGTGGGGCTGCCGGCCACTGCCCCATAGGCGTCTGTGATAACGTACGCTTGTATGGCCGTGGCGATTAACGATCAGCTTGACCCCGTCGTCCTCGGCGCGCGTGTGCGTGCGCTGCGCGATGCCTCCTCGCTGTCGCTGCGCGACCTTGCTGCGCGCAGCGGCGTGAGCGCGCCGATGCTCTCGCAGGTCGAGCGGGGCGACACCAGCCCGACGTTGACAGTCGCGGCGCGCATCGCGGCAGGGTTGGATCTGCGCCTCTCGCAGCTGTTGCGCTTGGACGAGGACGGGGCGGTCACGATCGTGCGCGCCGGTGAACGTCAGCGCGGCGGCAACACGCGGCGCGGACACCGCTTTGAGGTGATGACGTCAGGGCAGCCCGGACAGCGCGCGGAGCTTTCCCGTCACACCCTTGCATCCGGAGCCACCACCGGCGCGCCGGATGATCCGCCGATGCACGAGCCCGGCAGCCGTGAGACGGCGCTCATCGAGCAGGGCGCGGTGGTACTCGTCTGCGACGGGCAGCGCCACGAGCTGCGGACAGGTGATTGTGTGACTTTTGACGCCGACCTGCCCCATCACTTCGAGAATCCCGGCAAAGGTGAAGCGACTTTTCTCGCAGTCGTATCTGCCGGACTGAGACGGAGCTGAGATGACCGCGAGCTTACACATTCACCGGCCCCCACTGGACCCCCTCCGGGGGTCCTCCTCCAAAATAGAAACCAGAAGGAACACAGATGCCTAAGACCATGTTCGAGAAGATCTGGGATGCCCACGAGGTTGCGCCGGGTTTGCTCTATATCGACCTGCACCTGGTGCACGAGGTGACGAGCCCGCAGGCGTTCGACGGCCTGCGACTAGCCGGTCGAAAAGTGCGCAGGCCCGACCGCACGCTGGCGACAGCCGACCACAACACCCCCACCGACGGTACACCCGTGGCGGCGCGCATCAAGGACGAGCTTTCGCGTGTGCAGGTGCAGACGCTGGAGCGCAACTGCGCGGAGTTCGGCGTTCCCGTTTACTCACTTGGCTCCGAGCGGCAGGGGATCGTGCACGTCATCGGGCCCGAGCTGGGGGTGACGCAGCCGGGCACCACGATCGTGTGCGGCGACTCGCACACCGCCACGCACGGCGCCTTCGGTGCGCTGGCTTTCGGCATCGGCACCAGCGAGGTCGAGCACGTGCTGGCCACGCAGTGCCTCGTGCAGAACCGGCCCAAGTCGATGCTGATCCGCTACGAGGGCGAGCCGGGATTTGGTGTGACCGCCAAGGACCTGATCCTGGGGACGATCGGGCAGATGGGCGTCGGCGGCGCCACGGGGCACGTGGTGGAGTACGCCGGTCCCGTGATCGAGGGGCTCTCGATGGAGGGGCGTATGACCGTCTGCAACATGACCATCGAGGGCGGCGGTCGCGCGGGGATGATCGCGCCCGATGAGACCACTTTCGCGTGGTTCACCGAGACTCAGCGGCCCGGGACGCCGAAGGATCTGGACGCCGCCATCGAGCAGTGGCGTGGGTTGCGCACTGAAGAGGGTGCATCTTTTGACACTGAACTGGTGGTGGACGCCTCGGTGCTCTCGCCGCAGGTGACATGGGGCACCACGCCCGGGATGGTCACCGAGGTCACCGGTCGCGTGCCCTCGCCCGATGATTTCGAGACGCCCGCCGAGCGCGAGGCGACAGAACGCGCGCTTACCTATATGGCGCTTGACGCGGGCACTCCGATCGAGGACATCGCTGTGGATCGTGTCTTCATCGGCTCCTGCACCAACTCGCGAATCGGCGACCTGCGTGCCGCCGCCGAGGTGATCGCGGGGCGCAAGGTGGCC
>DATBPO010000294.1:0-3400 GCA_036561265.1 Solirubrobacteraceae bacterium
CCGCGTTCACAAGATCTACACATCTTTCTTTACAACTTCTACACACTCTCGATTCGAATTCTCCACAAGATTGCGCCAGCCAGCGGTTCGTGCGGTGAACGCCGCGTGCAGCTGGATAACACAACATTCACCTGGAGGACACTTGATACGCACAAGACGCTCCATGATCGCCGCCCTGGCTGCGATTGCATGTCTGCTAGCAGCTCTCACCGCCAGCAACGCCGCAGCAGCCGGTTCACTCACCGGCGCGGGCTCCACGCTCGTAGCACCGCTGGAGGCTTACTGGGCGCAGGAATTCCAACACCTCTACGGCGACACCGTCACCTACGCCGCCGTCGGCTCGGGTGCGGGCATTGCGCAGATCTCGGCGCGCACCGTCGATTTCGGAGCGTCCGACGCCCCCATGACCAGCGCCCAGGCCGCCAGCTGCAACCAGTGCGTCCAAATTCCCTGGGCCCTCACGGCCACCGGCGTCGCATTTCACCTCGAAGGTATCCGCAAGCTCAACCTCACCGGCCCCATCGTCGCGGAAATCTTCCTCGGCAAGATCACCAACTGGGACGCTCCCGCGATCGCCAAGATCAACAAGGGGATCAAGCTGCCCAACCTCAACATCACCCCCGTCTTCCGCAGCGACGGCTCCGGCGACACCTTCGCCTTCACCGACTACCTCTCACGCATCAGCCCCACCTGGAAGAGCAAGGTGGGTAACGCCACCTCCGTCACCTTCCCCGTTGGAGTTGGCGGCAAAGGCAACGACGGTGTCACAGCGGTCGTCTCCTCGACCAACGGCGCCATCGGCTACATCTCCGCCTCCTACATCATCGCCCACCACCTCGGTGCCGCCGCGCTGCAGAACGCCGCCGGCTTCTTCGAGTACCCCAACCTCAGCAACATCGAGCAGGCAGCGCAGTCGGTCAAGTCAGTCCCGGCGAACAACGAAATGCACATCGTCAATCCGCCGAAGAAGTACCGCATCGCCTACCCGCTCTCGACATTCACCTACGCCATCATCCCCAAGTCAGCACCGCAGAAGCAGCTGCTCGCCAGCTGGGTCTACTATGCCATGAAAGCCGGCCAGAAGTTCGGCGCCGCGCTCGACTTCGCGCCGATCCCCAAGGTCGTCCTCAAGGCCGGCGAAAAGACGGTGAAGTCGCTGTAGTACTACGTCGGCCGGATGCCGGCGAACGAGTGATTAATTAAGGAGAGGCCCGCTTCAGGCGGGTCTCTCCCGTCGGGGATCTATTTTTTGCCACACGCGGCCCACACGACCCCGAAGGGGTCCCTCTAAAAATTAATCCCAACGTAATGTCGTGGGCTGCTCGCGCATCCTGATCAGCTTTGCCGGCACGCCGCCCACCACTGCGTTTGCCGGGACCTCTTTTGTTACCACCGCATTTGTGCCGATAATTGCGTTATCGCCGACTGTCACACCGCGTAGGATGCACGCGCCGTAGCCCATCCACACGTTGCTGCCCACATTCACATCGCGCTTGTATATCCCCTGCAGGCGGATCGGGCGCTCCACTTCCACCACCCCATGGTCGAAGTCGATCAGCATCACGCGGTCCGCCATGATGCACTCGCGCCCGATCCACACGTGCTGATAGGCCGAGATCGTGCACTCCTGGCCCATCACCGTCTTCGCGCCGATCCGCATCTCGCCCTCGTGCACGCGGATCTTGCTGCCATGGCCGATCCACGCCCAGCGGCCGATGTACAGCTTCGCCCGCGGGCCGATCTCGAACTTCACGCCCGGGCAGATGAAACAGATGCCGTCCGTCTGCAGCCGCCCGCGCCAGCGCAGCTTCAGCCACAGCCACCGCGCGCCCAGCAGCGCATAGTGGCGGTTGACCATGTTGTTCTTGCGCATCCAGCGCCACGTCTCTATCACGGGCCGGCATCCTAGATACTTCTCCTATGGAGTCCACTCTTGCTGAGCGCCTGCTTGCCGGCGATCGCCGCGCGCTCGCCCGCGCCATCTCGCTCGTCGAGGACGACCATCCCGACGGCTGGGCGCTCGTGCGCGAGGTCTACCCGCATACAGGCAAGGCCGCCGTCTTCGGGTTTACCGGGCCTCCCGGGGTGGGGAAGTCCACGCTCATCGGCGCGCTCACCAAGGCCCGCCGCGAGGCTGGGCGCTCCGTCGGCGTGCTCTCCATCGATCCCTCCTCGCCCTTTACCCAGGGGGCGCTTTTGGGGGATCGCATCCGGCTCTCCGCGCACTTCCTCGATCCCGGCGTCTTCATCCGCTCGATGGCAAACCGCGGAGCGCTTGGTGGTTTGTCTGAGGCTGCCCTGCAGGCCGCTCTGCTGCTCGATGCCTCCGGGCGTCAGGACGTCTTCGTCGAGACCGTCGGCGTCGGGCAGGCCGAGATCGACATCATCGACCACGCCGACACCATCGTGCTCGTCCTCATGCCCGGCTCCGGCGACTCCATCCAGGCGCTCAAGGCCGGCGTCATGGAGATCCCCGACGTCATCGTCATCAACAAGGCCGACCATCCCCTCACCGACACCATGGTGCGCGAGATCCGCGGCGTGCTCTCCCTGGCCAACCACGACCGCTCCGAGGAGGAGGTTCGTGCGCGCTGGCGCGTGCCCATCGTCAAGACCGAGGCCGCCCACGGCAAGGGGATTGAGGAGCTCGTGCAGCGCCTCGATGAGCACCGTGCGCACATCCTTGCTGCCGGGCAGCTGGGTGAACGGCGCGCGCGCAACCTGCACAACGAGGTCCTCGCCATCGCCACCGCCCGTATGCGCCGGCGCCTGGAGGACGAGCTCGCAGGGGACTCTCGTTTTCAGGAGCTCCTGCTTGAGGTTGTCGAGCGGCGCCTCGATCCCGCCAGCGCCGCCACCGAGCTGCTTGAGCGGGCTACCGCGCCGGCGCCCGCCGGGGAGCAATAAAGCGCGAACCAGCGCTCGGTTCCCATTCGCTGCCAACGGCCGGGCGGCCTTGGGTTGCTACGCCCCCAGCGCCCGCGCGATGACCATCTGCTGCACCTCATCCGTGCCCTCGCCGATCGTCAGGATCTTCGCGTCGCGATAGAAGCGGCACACCGGGTACTCCTCGATGTACCCATACCCGCCGTGGATCTGCACAGCCTCCTCCGCGCACCGCACCGCCAGGCGGCCCGTCTTCAGCTTCGCCTGCGCCGCCGTCAGTGTGAAATTGCGGCCCGCGTCCTTCTCTAGCGCCGCCTTATAGACCAGCAGGCGTGCTGCCTCGATCTCCGTGACCATGTCCGCCAGCTTGCCCTGGATCGCCTGGAACTTGCTGATCGGCTTGCCGAACGCCCTGCGCTCCTTCGCGTACTTCAGCGCCTCATCCAGCGCACCCTGCGCCAGGCCCACGCCCATCGCCGCCACGCCTATGCGGCCGATGTCCAGGATGTGCAGG
>DATBPO010000295.1:0-3972 GCA_036561265.1 Solirubrobacteraceae bacterium
TCTTGCCGGCGATCATGACGTCGGTGGCGCGGTTGATGCCGTCGACGAGCGAGTGGCGGCAGCCGTAGAGGTTGTCGAACTTGGACTTGGTGACGGAGTCGTTGACGTTGATGGCGGGGAACAGCAGGGTGCCAAGCTCGGTCATCTCATACAGCCGGTGCACACCGGTGGTGGTCTCCTCGGTGACCCCCTGGATGCCCTGGCCGATCTTGGTCCAGCGCTGGGGGTCCTCCTCCAGGGAGCGGCGCAGCAGCGAAAGGACCACCTGGAACTCCTCGGAGTGGATGAGGCCGTCCTCGTCCATGCCGTCTTCGTCCACGAGGGGCACGACACCGGCGGCCTCGTACTCGGTGCCCTTGTGCACCAAAAGCGTGGCGTCGCCGCCGTCGTCCAAAATCATGTTGGGGCCGAGCTGGGCGGAACCCGATCCACCAGGCCCCCCATCCTCACCCGGCCAGCGCAGCGCCTGCTCGGTGCACCACCAGTACTCCTCAAGGGTCTCGCCCTTCCAGGCATACACCGGCACCCCGCGCGGCTCCTCGGGCGTGCCCCCGGGACCGACGGCAACTGCCGCGGCGGCGTGGTCCTGGGTGGAGAAGATGTTGCAGCTGCACCAGCGCACCTCGGCGCCGAGCGCCGTGAGCGTCTCGATCAGCACGGCGGTCTGGATGGTCATGTGCAGCGAGCCTGTGATGCGCGCCCCCTTCAGCGGCTGCTGCGCGGCGTACTCGGCGCGGATGGACATGAGGCCGGGCATCTCGTGCTCGGCGAGGCGGATCTCCTTGCGGCCGAAGTCGGCAAGCGCGAGGTCGGCGACCTTGAAGTCGTCTTTGGTCATGGTGGCGGTGGGGGTCATATGAATGGTCTCCTGGCGGGGATCGAGGCGTCCAAGTCTAACGGGCGGCCAGCTCGCTCTTGAGCTGCTCGATGAGCCTGACTGGTCCCGGATCGACGCCGCGCAGCGCGGCGAGGTAGATGGATACGAGATCACCGAGCAGCACCAGCGAGAAGACACGCTCGACGGTGGTCTCTCCGCGTGTCTCCAGCCGGAAGCTGGTGGCGGCGAAGTCGGCTATGAGGCGCTCGGTGAGCTCCATGCGCGCCTTTACCCGCGGGTGCGCGTCGCAGTCATCCAGGAACAAGACAGAGAAGCGGCCGACATCGGGCGCGCCCTCCCAGCCGACGAGCTCGTTGTGGTCGAGCTCGGGGAGTTCGTGCGCGAAGGCGGGCTGCTTGGCGTTCTCGTTGATCTGCGTCTTCCAGCGATAGGCGATGGGCGCAGTGAGACCGGCGCCGTAGATCAAAGGAGCGGTGCCGGAAAGCCCGCGCGCGATCTCCTTGGCGAGCGAGTCCTCGGGCGCGTCGGGGCCCCACTCGGCGACGAGCTGCTCGGCGTGCGAGGCGGCGACGTCGATCTCCGATGTCAACCTCGGCCCCGCCCCGCACATGGCAGCGACCTCAAGGGCGGCGACGGTCATGTAGGCGACGGCGGCGCGCGGTTGAAAGCCGCCGGGCAGGGGAATGACGGGCACGCCATCCTCGCGGGCCATCTCGGCGAGGCGCCCGCCGGTGGTGACGACGACGCGCTGGGCGCCGAGGGCGCCGGCGGACTCGTAGCAGGCGAGGGTCTCCTCGGTGTTGCCGGAGTAGCTGGCGCAGAGCACGGTGGTCTCGGGCGTGGTCCACGGCGGCAGACCGTAGGCGCGCGTGACGAAGATGGGCCGCGAGGAGTGATCGCCCAGGGCGGCGCGCGCCAGGGCACCGCCGATGGCCGAGCCGCCCATGCCGGCGACGACGAGGCCGCCGGGCGTGTCCCACTCGTTCATGATCGCCGACTCCACGCGCCAGAGGGCGTCGCGCAGGTGCTCGGGCAGGCCGAGGACCTCCTCCAGCTGCCCGGAGGGGTCGATCTGGGCGATGGCCTCGCGCGAGAGGGTCATGGTGTCCTCGGGCATTCAGAGCTCCTGGAGATTGGGAAGACGGCTCAAAACTGAAGCGCTCCGTCGGGAAGCGTCACACCGGGGAAGATACGCGCACCGTGGGCGATCGTGTTCTGCGAGCCCACGGTGACGCCCTCGCCGAGCACGGCTCCGCCGATGATCTGTGTGTTATCGCCCACGCGGCAGCCGGCGGCGACAATGCAGTCGCGCAGCGTGCAGCCCTCGCCGATATGGGTCCCGCCCCAGACGACGGCGCGCTCGACGCTTGAGCCGGCACCGATCGATACACCCTGGCCGAGCACCACGAGGCTGCCCACGTGGGCGTCGGGCGCGATCGTCACACCACGCTCGATGACGGCGGGCGGGATCACGCGGCCCTCGATGCCGTCGCTGTCGGCGATAGCCAGGTAGCTGCTGCCAAGGCGCTCCTGCACGGCGCTCTGCACGTTGCCCTCGATGATGTCGAAGGTGCCCTGCAGGTAGCGCGCGGGGGTGCCGATGTCCAGCCAGTAGCTCTCGGAGGCAAAGCCGTAGAGGCCGTTGCCGATCAGAAGCGGCCAGACCTCGCGCTCGATGGAGACGTTGCGGTCGGGCGGCACGAGCTCCAGCACCTCGCGCTCGAGCACGTAGGCACCTGCTGAGATCAGGTTCGTATCGATCTGATCCGAAGAGGGCTTCTCAACAAAATCGTTCACCGAGCAATCCTCGGCGAGATGCACGAGCCCGTAGGCGGTGGGATCGGCGACGGGCACGAGCGCAAGCGTGGCCTTGGCACCGGTGCGCTCGTGCTGGGCGATCTGCGCGGAGAGATCGATGTCGGTCAGGACATCGCCGTTGAGCATCAGGAAGCGCTCGTCGAGCATGGACTCAGCGAACTTCAGCGCGCCGGCGGTGCCGCGCGGATCGGGCTCCTCAACGAAGCGCAAGCGAACACCGACACCGGAGCCATCGCCGAGCACGTTGCGCACGCTGGTGGCGAGGAAGCCGCAGGACATGATGACGTCATCGATGCCGTGCTGGCGCAGCCATTCGAGCATGTATGAGATGAAGGGGCGATCCACTAGCGGTACGACTGGCTTAGGCACGGTCGAGGTCAGCGGGCGCAGACGGGTACCCTCGCCGCCGACGAGGATGACGGCCTGCATCAGCCTCGCCCGATCCCCTCGTAGAGGAGCCCAGCGGCGCGCACGGCGTCCGGATCAAGCGCATTGCGTCCGTCGATGACGAGGTTGCCGTTCATTGCCTGCGCGACCATATCCCAGTCGAGCTGTAGGAACTGTGGCCACTCGGTGACAAGGATCAGCGCGTCGGCGCCGTTCACCGTGTCCATGGCGTCCTCGGCGTAGTCGAGCTGCGGCATCAGCTTGCGCGCCTCGTCCTCGGCGATCGGGTCGAATGCGCGCACGTGCGCACCCTCGGCCTGCAGGCGTGCCGCCAACACCAAGGAGGAGGCACCACGCATGTCGTCGGTGTTGGGCTTGAATGCGAGCCCGAGCAGGCCGACACGCTTGCCGGCGAGTACCCCGAGGTGACGTTCCAGCTTGGCGACGACCCGCCGCTTCTGCAGCTCGTTTACCTCGATCACGGCGTTGAGCAGCTGGAAGTGGTAGCCGGAGTTGCCGGCCAGCAGTTTCAGCGCACTGACATCCTTGGTGAAACAGCTACCGCCGTAGCCGAGGCCGGCCTGCAGGAACTTGGGGCCGATCCTGGCGTCCAGGCCCATGCCCCGTGATACCTCGACGACATCGGCGCCGACCTGCTCGCAGACGTTGGCGATCTCATTGATAAACGAGATCTTGGTGGCGAGAAAAGCATTGGCTGCCAACTTGATCATCTCGGCACTGGCGATGTCGGTGCGCACGAGGGGCGCTCCAAAGGGTTCGTAGAGCTGCACGACTGCATCGCCTGCCCAGTCGCCGTCGTCGCCGATCACGACGCGGTCGGGGCTCATGAAGTCTTTGACGGCGGAGCCCTCCTTGAGAAACTCAGGACAGGAGACATAGCTGAAACCGTCTCTACCCCGCTCGTGAAA
>DATBPO010000296.1:0-7778 GCA_036561265.1 Solirubrobacteraceae bacterium
ATCCTCCTCGCCGATGACATACGGTGGCATGGTGTAGATGAGATCGCGGAAGGGCCGCAGCCAGACCCCGCGCTCGACTGCCGCAGCAGTGGCGGCCCGCACATCCACCTCGCGCTGCATCTGCACGACGCCGATGGCCCCGAGCACGCGCACGTCGGCCACGCCGGGCAGCGAGCGGGCGGGTGCCAACCCCTCGCGCAGACCCAGCTCGATGCGCGCCACCCGCTCGCGCCAGCCGTCCCGCTCAAGCAGATCCAGAGATGCCAGAGCAACGGCGCAGGCGAGGGGATTGGCCATGTAGGTGGGGCCATGCATCAGTGCACCCCCCTCGCCGCTGGAGATGGCCTCGGCGACCTCGGCAGTGCAGAGCGTGGCGGCCAAAGTCATGTAGCCACCGGTGAGGGCCTTGCCCACGCACATCACATCGGGGCTCACCCCCGCGTAATCACACGCGAAGAGGGCGCCTGTGCGCCCGAACCCAGTGGCGATCTCATCGAGCACCAGCAGCAGCCCGTGCTCGTCGCAAAGGCGGCGCAGAAAGGCGACGCAGGCGGGCGAGTGAAAACGCATCCCCCCGGCACCCTGCACGATGGGCTCCACAACCACAGCGGCCAGCTCGCCGGCATGGCGGGCCATCAACTCCTGCACCTCCTCGGCCCACACGGCATCGAGCTCCAGCGAGAACCCATCGGGGGGCCGCGGCGCGAAGACGTGCTCGGGCAGGGCGCCGGCGAACATGCTGTGCATCCCCCCCACGGGGTCACAGACGGCCATGGCTCCGAAGGTGTCGCCGTGATAGCCACCCCGCACAGTCAACAACCGCCGACGGGCAGGCTGTCCAAGGGCACGCTGATACTGGAGGGCCATCTTGATGGCCACCTCCACGGCAACCGAGCCGGAGTCGGCGAAGAAGACGCGCTCCAGACCGGCGGGCGTGAGCTCGATGAGGCGCTGCGCCAGCCGCACGCCCGGCTCGTGGGTGAGCCCGCCGAACATGACGTGCGCCATGCACGCCAGCTGCTCGCGCACGGCATCATCCAGCACCGGATGGCGGTAGCCGTGCACAGCCGACCACCACGAGGACATGCCATCGATCAGCTCACGCCCGTCGGCCAACCGCAGACGCACCCCCTGGGCCCCCACCACGGGCAGCGGCGCCAAGACCGGGGGCAGCGCCGAGTAGGGGTGCCAGACGTGCCCGCGGTCAAAGGCCAGCAAGTGCGGCCAGTCAGTCATGCGCCTCTAGAAATCGCCGCGCACGCAAGCGAGCTGGGAGGCACGCGAAGTGGGCATGACACGCGCACGAGCGAGCGAGGACGCAGCAGCGCGCCGCTCACTGGCCCCTAGTCCTCGTAAAGGGTGAAGTCGCGCTTACGCGCACCGCAGACAGGGCAGAACCAGGTGTCGGGTATGTCTTCGAAATTGGTCCCCGAGGGAATGCCGCCATCGGGATCGCCCTCGTCGGGGTCATAGATGTAGCCGCAGGACTCGCAGATCCAGCGCTGGAGGGTCTGGGTGCTCATGGCGCGAAGTTTACCGACCGCCTCCCGCGCAGGTATCGTCAAAGCATGGGATCGAGGGAGGCGGACGCGGTGCCGGCGGCGGGCGAGGAGTACAACCCCGGCCCCACAACGCCGGCGCGCCAGGCGGCGACGGTGATCGTGCTGCGCGGCGCCGACACCCACCTGGAGGTGCTGCTCGTCAAGCGCACGCCCAAGGCCCGCTTCATGGGCGGCGTCTGGGTGTTCCCCGGCGGCGCCGTGGAGGCCGGTGATGGCGAGGATGACGAGGCCCACCGCGCGGCGGCCCTGCGCGAGCTGCACGAGGAGGCCGGCATCCTCCTTGACAGCCCCGCGGAGCTCGTGAAGTTCTCGCGCTGGATCACGCCCGCGGAGGTGAAGGTGCGCTTTGACACCCACTTCTTCCTTGCACCCCTCCCGCCCGACCAGCAGCCAAAGGTAGATGGCGAGGAGTGCGTGGACCTTGGTTGGTTCACCCCCGCGGCGGCGTTGGAGGCCCACGAGCGTGAGGAGATCGTGCTTGTCTTCCCCACCATCAAGCACCTCGAGCAGCTGGGCGCATTCACAACAGTTGCGGAACTGCTGCGTGAGGCCGCAGGACGAGAGGTTCTCCCCGTGCAGCCGCGGATTGTTTTGGAGGGGAGGGGTGGCCGCGTGCTTCTGCCCGGAGAGCCGGGCTACGAGTGAGGAGCGTGATTTCAGCTGGCGCAGGGGTCGCGTGCTGTGACCGAGAGCCGGGCTATGCAAGAGGAGCCCCACCGGCCCGTCTTCTTTTTTCTCCCTACTACTTTCCACCTGAACACCAGGAATCTATGTAGGGTCCAAAAAGAACAGACCTACACCCGCGAGCCCCTGCGAGACCCTCCTCGCCAGCGCCGTGACCTAAGAGCGCGACCCACACCGGACCGGCCCTGCCGGTCCCTTCCCCCTCCCCTCCCCTTCAGGACTGCTGCTGAGCCTCGATGACGTGCGTCACCGCGTTGATGAGCGCGAGGTGCGTGAAGGCCTGCGGATAGTTGCCCAGATGGCGCCCGCTTGAGGCCTCGAGCTCCTCGGCATAGAGGCCCAGCGGCGAGGCGTAGCCCAGCAGGCGCTCGCAGAGCTGCCGCGCGTCGCGGTGTTCGCCAATCTCTGACAGCGCCGAGACCAGCCAGAAGGAGCAGATCAGAAACGTCCCCTCCTCGCCGCTCTGCCCGTCGTCGGTGTCCTCCGTGCGGTAGCGCAGCACCAGGCCGTGCTGGGTGAGCTCATCGCGGATCGCGCAGACGGTGGCGCGCACGCGCTCATCATCGGGGGGCAGGAAGCGCACGAGCCCGATCAGCAGGTTGGAGGCGTCGAGCGCGTCAGTCTCGTAGTGCTGGCGGAAAGCACCGCGGCTGTCGAGGCCGTGCGCGAGGATGTCTTCGCGGACGATCTCGGCTTCGGCCTGCCAGTGCTGGGCGACGTCCTCGTGCCCGCGCCGTTCTGCCAGGCGCGCCCCGCGATCCATGGCGACCCAGCACATGAGCTTGGAGGAGACGTAGTGGCGGGGCTCGCCACGGGCCTCCCAGATGCCCTGGTCGGGCTCGCGCCAGACCGCACCGGCGCACTGGACCTGGTCCTTTAGCACCGGCCAGAGGCGCTCGGGAATGTGGTCGCGGCGCTTGGAGTGCAGGTAGACGGAGTCGAGCACCGCGCCGTAGACATCGTTCTGGCGCTGATCGTAAGCGCCGTTGCCGATGCGCACGGGGCGCGCGTTCTCGTAGCCCTTCAGGTGATCGAGCGTCTTCTCCGCGAGGTCCTTCTGCCCCTTGATGCCATACATGATCTGCAGCGAACCGTCCTTGTTGCGCTCCATGTCGGCCACGTACTGAATGAAGTCATCGGCCTCCCAGTCAAGGCCCAGCGCGTGCAGGCCCCACAGCGTGAAGGTCGCGTCGCGCATCCAGCAGTAGCGGTAGTCCCAGTTGCGCGAGCCTCCCGGGGTCTCGGGCAACGACGTCGTGGGCGCCGCCACCATCGCGCCCGTAGGCATGAAGGTCAGCCCCTTCAGCGTCAGCGCCGAGCGCTGCAGGTGAAAGCGCCAGGGGTGGTCGGGGTAGGTACCTTCGGCCATCCAGCTGCGCCAGAACTGTTCGGTGCGCTGCATGCGTGCCTGGGCTTCCTCGACGGTGCGCGGCCCGCGCAGCTCCTGCGTCCACGACAACGCGCAGAAGCGCCGCTCGCCCTCCTTCATCGTGTGGCGGCTGTGCGCGCGGTTGCCCTCGATGCCCATGCGCGTATCGCTGAACAGGCGAAAGGCGCTGTCGCCGCCGCGGGCCTCTAGGCCCTCACCGTGCTCGTCGACCACGAGCTCCCACGTCGCGGCCGTGGCGCCGTAGTCGAGCATCGGCTCGCACACCATCTCCACCTGCACCTGCCCCTGGATGCACTCCACGATGCGCACCAGCAGGTGGTCAGCGTCGAAGTCCGTCGCCGGCCGCGTATGGCTGGTGTTGTGATCCTCATCGTGCCAGTCGGTGATGGTGAGCGCGTCGATGACCCTTATCCACCCCTGAGGGGTCATCCAGGTGGTCTCAATCACGTTGGTGCCCGGGATGTAGCGGCGGCCAGCAGGCACATAGACGCCATAGGGCCCCACGCGGAAGTTGCCCGCGCCGCGGTCGAGCATCGCCGCGAAGATGCTGGGGGAGTCAAAGTGCGGTAGGCACATCCACTCGATCGAGCCATCCGAAGCCAACAGCGCGCCGGTGTGGCAGTCCGACAGGAAGCCATAATCCGCGATCGGCGGGAAGGGAGATTCCCTGGAGATCGAGGGCGTCACGTCGGGAGGCACCCGGGCATCATCGCTCACGGGCCCACCGGATCGGGCTACCGGGCCCACCCGGCTCTCCCCTCCCGTCCCTCTGCGCTCCACCCGCCCCCAACGCTCACTGCCAGGAACCCAGGTCAGGCCGCTCCACACCGCGCGGCAGCAACCCCTCTTCATCGAGTTTGTCGAGGTGCGCCGCGAGCATCACCACCGCCGCGGGCCGCAGCTCGGCGGGCACATCCGACCACGCCTCCGCGAGCAGCTCGGCGATCGTGCGCCGCCCGCCGCCCAGCGCGAGGATGACCTTGTGCTCGCGGTCGTAGCGGTGCGCGATGTACTCCTCCACCTTCGTCTCCGGTTCCCAGATGGGGGGCCCGTGGCCCGGGCACAGCACGTCGACTTCAAGCGTCGCCAGGCGCGCCAGCCCGTTGAGGTAGCCCGCCAGCGAGCCCGGGTAGGCATCGACGAACACGCTGCCTTCGCCGAGCACCGCGTCACCCGTGAAGCACGCGCGCTCCGTGGCCAGCGCGTAGTGGTCGGGTGCGTGCCCGGGGGTGGGCACCGCGCGCAGGGGGCCGAAGCGGATGCCCTCAAGCAGTTGCACATCGACGTGCCCGCGCGCCGCCGCCAGCGGGGCAGGTCGCTCGCGCAGCAAAGCCTGCACTCCCTCGGCGTGGTCGGAGTGATCGTGTGTTAGAGCCACCCCGCCGAGTCCGCCGCGGGCATCGAGGGCCTCGATCAGACGCCCCAGATGCTCAGGCAGCGCCGGTCCGGGATCAACCACATAAGCGGGGTGATCGCCGACGATCCACGTATTCGTGCCCGACAGCGTGAACGGTCCGGGGTTCTCGGCGCGCACGCGCACCACGTCATAGCCGGCGAGCCGCTCGGCCTCATAATCGGGGTCACAGCGTGCGCCCTCAGCGGGCTCGCAGCCCTCGGCGTCCTCGAGCTTTTCACGCGAGCCGCCTTCGAAACCGGACGGAAACAGGGGTGCCATCCAGAATAGTTTTAGCTCTTCCGGAGGACCCACCGTCGCCGCCCTCCCCCGGCGGACCACGGTACGGGGGCAAGGGCGGGAAGCCTGGGCAGGGGCCCAGCCCACGCAGCGGCGTCCAGACGGACGGCAGTTATGCCCGAATACTCGAAAGGTCCTGCCTTCCCCACCCTCATTGAGGAGTCAATCGGCTCTGCAAAGCCAAACACCAATGCTGGCAGAGGTCTTGCACGGCCATAGACACTCGTCTGGGTGATACACGTGTTGTCGCCCGCAGGACTCTTCTCAAGCCTTCGCTAATGCCTACCGAAGCTATGAGCAAATGAGTGAGGGATCTTGGCTTTGCCCCACCGAGCTTGACCGCAGTCGCGTCGTCGACGCCAACGACCGCGTGCGCACGATTCGCATGGTCGGCTCAAGCGCCGTCGGCCTGGCGCTCATCATCAGCGCGCCCTGGATCGGCTGGTGGACGCTGATCCTCTTCGCCCTCTCCGCGCTGAACTTCCTCAATGTCGACCGGCGACTGCGCACGAGCGCCCACCCCGAGCGCGTCAGTGCCTGCGCAATCGTCATCACCGAGCTGCTCCTCGCCGGGGGCGTGGCCGTCAGCGGCGGCCCCAGCTCGCCGGCGCTGCCCTGGATGGTGCTGCCCGCAGCGATGGTCGCCGCGCGCTTTCGTCCGCACGTCGTCATCGTCGGGCTCTTGGGCACCGTCTTCGTGATCCTCGCCGCCACGCTGGGCGTGGACCCTCAGGCCACCGTGGGGAACCCCGTACCGGTAATCGCCACCCTCGCGCTGCTCGCCGGCGTGGTCTCGATCGTCTGGGCCCTGCAGGCCGCGGAGCTGCACCATCGCGATGAGGCGATCCTCGATCCGCTCACCGGCCTGCTCAACCGCCACGCCCTGATGCCGCGCTTCATCGAGCTCTCCCACCAGGCGCGCCTCACAAAGCAGCCCGTCTGCATGGTGCTATGCGATGTCGACGGCTTCAAGGCCATCAACGACGAGTACGGCCACGACCGCGGCGACGCCGTACTGCGCGACGTCGCCTATGAGCTGCGCAAGCGCCTGCGCAGCTTCGAGCTCGTCTACCGCCTCGGCGGCGAGGAGTTCTTGATCGTGCTGCCCGGCGTCAACAGCAAGGCGGGCCTAGAGGTCGCCGAGCGCCTGCGCGAGGCCGTCTCCCAAACGCGCCCCCAGGGCATACACATCACGATCTCGGTTGGCCTCAGTGCGGGCAGCGGCGATGACGTCGAGTACGACACGCTCTTCCGCGCTGCCGACGCCGCGCTGTATGACGCCAAGCGCGCGGGACGCAACCGCGTGGTGGCAGCCGATGCCGCCATCATCGAGCTGCCGCTTGCGCCGGCCGTTGCGGGCGAAGGGCTCGCGCCGTCGCTTACCTCGCCAGCTCCTGCGTGATGCCCTCCGCGGCGCTGCTCAATAGAGCGCCGAACCCGCCATTCAGCTCGGAGGCTTCAAAGAGGGCGCCGGGAACGGCGAGGTCCAGCGCCGCCAGCACTTTGCCCTGAGCGTCGCGCACGGGGACGGCGATCGAGCGCAGGCCGTCGATGAGCTCTTCGTCGTCCAGCGCGAAGCCCTGCTCGCGCACCTCCTCGAGCGTGGCGCGCAGCGCGCGCTTGCCGGTGCTGCTGTGGGGGCCGTGGCGCTTGAGCGTAAGCCTCGACAGTAGCTCGCGCAGCTCGCTCTCTTCCAACCATGCCAGCAGCACCTTGCCGATGGCCGTGCAGTGCACGGGCAGTCTCGCCGAGGAGCCCAGCCGCAGGTCGATCTCGTGCAGCCCGCGCCAGCCGCGCAGGCGCTCGACGAGCATCGCTTCGCTACCGTCGAGGATCGCCAGCGAAACGGTCCAGCCGGTCCCGCGACGCAGCTCATACAGGTAGGGGCGCGAGCACTCGTGTAGCGCCATCGAGCCCAGCGCGGCCAGTCCGACGTCAGCGCAGCGCGGCGTCAGGCGGTAACGGCGCGAGGAGTTCTGTTCCAGATAGCCCAGCTGCGCGAGCGTGGCGGCATAGCGATGAGTGGTGGAACGGCTCATGCTGAGCACGCTCGCCATTTCGGCGATGCCCAGCGTGGAGCGCTCGGCGCTGAAGGTGGCCAGGATCGCCAGGCCGTGTCCGAGCGAGAGCGAGTAGCGCCCATCGTTGTCGGGCACCTTGTTGGAGCGATCTTCAGAGACCCTGCCCGCACCGTCGAGGAAGATGCGCCCGCCGCCGTTGCCTCTGCCCCTCATGGTCATGCCATCGAGGTCCCCTCCGTCTTTGCCGACCGCGAAGGCGCTACCCGCGCGCTTCACCCCGCCTCCGGCGCTCTTCACCCCACTTCCGGCGCTCTTCTCCCCGCCTCCTTTACCCGGACGGGAGTACTTGGCCTTGCTCACCTCTGGTCCCGCTCGCCGCATGGTGGAACTCCTCTCTTCGCGACGCTTCTCGTTGCCTGTTCGAACAA
>DATBPO010000297.1:0-3350 GCA_036561265.1 Solirubrobacteraceae bacterium
GGTGTCACGGCGCCGCCGCCGTCGGTCGCGCCGTGGCGCGCGTCGCCCTCGTCGAGCAGGCGCTGGGCCATGTTCCGCACGGCCGCCGGATCGAGGCTCTCGGGCGGTGCGTCGTGGCCGCCGCGACCGAGCGCCCTGGCGGCGAGCGCGATCGCCGCGTGCGCCCACTTCGCCGCGCTGCCCTGCGCGCCGCCGGCGCTCACGCGACCGGCGCGCACGTGGGCGAGGAACTCCTGCGGCGTGCGCGCCGGCGGGGTCGCCGTCCAGGTGCGCCCGATGTCGACGCCCGCATGGTCGTCGGAGCCGCCGACGCCGGCGCCGTCGAGCGTCGCCACGTACGTCGCCGCCGGCCGGTTCAGCTCGCGCGCCCGCGCTCCGTTGCGCACCTCCCACACGTCGAACAGCTGCGCGAGGCGGCGGCGGTGGCGTGCCGTGAGCGGCGCGCCGACGTGGTAGTAGGGGTGCGCGAGCGCACAGGCGATGTCGCGCTCGTACATGTACGCCGCGCACAGCTCGACGTCGCCGCGGTTGGCCTGCAGCCACTCGTGGTCCTCGACGGTGATGCCGAAGCACAGCACGTGGACCGCCTGGGCTTCGCCGCGGAAGTGGGCCGTCAGCTCCTCGGAGACGAACACGTCGGGGCGATCGGCGATCTGCAGCACGCCGGAGATGGTGTCGTGATCGGTGATCGTCACGAAATCCATGCCGCGGCGCTTGGCCAGCTCGTACACCTCCTGCGGCGGCGTCGCGCACTCGGGCAGCCCCACGGCGCGCTGCACTCCCAGCCGCGACTCTTGCGAGGCCGTGGAGTGAACGTGCATGTCCACGCGGGTGCGATCGGAGAGTGACATTGCCCTGAACATAGATTCGGCTGCAAACGGGCACTTTTTGTGACGAGCCCGCAACCACCGTGTGAACGAGTGGTGAACGACGGAGCGCGCGCAGGGGCGCAGGCGGCGCCCATTTGCAAGCATCGCCCGGTGCGCTATCTCTTCATCGCCGGCTGTCCCCGCTCCGGGACCAGCGCACTCACCTTCCTGCTCAACGAGCACCCCCAGCTGGCGATCGGCTTCGAGCGCTACAAGCGCCTGCGCGCGCAGCTCGACCCCTTTCACTTCAAACCCCAGCAGTTTTTCGCACCCGTTACGGTGGAGACCGATATCCGCGGGGCGCTCCTATATGAACGCCTGCGCGCGCGCTGGGACAGCGGCAGCGTCGGCGTTATCGGTGACAAGGTCCCCCTCTACACCCGCGTGCTACCGCAATTACTGGAGCGCTTCCCGCAGGCCCGCGTGCTCGTGCTAGTGCGCGACCCCCTCGATGTCGCCCGCTCCTTTGACCGCCGCGCGCGCGACCCCGAGGACTGGTGGCCCGCCGCGAACGATCACACGCTTGCAGTGAGGATGTGGAACGAGGCGCTCGCCGCTGTGAAAGAGGTCGATTCGCAACGCGGGGAGTTTTTAAGGAGGACCCCCGGAGGGGGTCCTGTGGGGGTCGCTTTGCTCTCTTATGAGGGCCTCTTCTCGGGCCAGGAGCAGTGGCTTGAGATGTTGGTGGACTTTCTGGAGGTGCCGCTGACTGCCAGGCTATGCGCGGAGTATCAGCGCCTGGCGGAACGCTGGCAGACACGGGGTGGAGGAGAGGGGGCGGAGGAGGAGTTAAGGAAGTACGTCGAGAGTCACTGCGACGCCGATCTCGCGCAGTGGGCACAGGGCAGGATGGAGCGCCAGCTGCTTGAGGCGCAAACGCCCGTGACTCCGAGGGCCGGTGAGGATGAGCCGCCTTTGACTGAGCACGAGCTGGCAGGACGCAAGCGCGAGCGCGCCGAGCTGTTGGCGGAAATGCGCCGGCCCGGACGCTGGGGTGAGGATGAGCTGCAGGTGTTGGAGCGCCGTTATGTTGAGCAGGCGGGGGAGCTGGCCCGGCGCGGGCGGTGGGGAACGATGCGGCTGAAAGTGACATTTCTCTCGCCCCACCAGCGCTCCACCAGCGGCGGCGTGTATGTGATCGAGCAGTTCGCCCGCCACGTGGCCGACGAGCACGAGGTCTGCCTCGTGGTGCGCGAGCGCCCCGTGCGCTCTATTCCCGGCGTGGACGTGCGCTGGGCCGAGCGCCTCGATGCACACACACTCCCGCCCGCCGACGTGCTCGTCTACCCCGCCGACATGCCCGACGCCGCTCTGCTGCAGGACCTGCCCGCGCGACTCGGGCGTCAGGTGCTCTTCTTCCAGGGCTACGGCACCCCCGGATCGCCCGTCGTCGAGGCGAATCTGGCGGCAGCAGGCGAGGCGCTCGCGATCGCGCGCTGGTTGCACGATTTGGCGCTCGCGCGGGGGGTTCCCTGTGCGTACGTGCCACAGGGTTTTGACTGCGAGGTCTTCGCCGCGGGTGAGGCGCAGTCACAGCGCGCGCCGCTAGTGAGCCTCATGACGCATCGCCTCGACTGGAAGGGGCTCGATGATGCCCTGCAGGCGCTTGAGCTCGTGCGCGCAACCCGGCCCGACGTGCAGGTGTGCTTTTTCGGCACCCAGCCAACTGGGGGGGTTGGTGTGCTGGAGGGACTAGGCACCTATGTACCCAACCCCACTCGTCCCGAGGTCGCCGCCCTTTTGCGCTCAAGCGCCGTGCACCTAGTGTCAAGTTGGGAGGAGGGCTTCGGGCTCACCGGCGCGGAGGCCATCGCCTGTGGCGCCGCGCTCGCCACCACCGATACCAAGGGCAGCCGCGACTACGCCATCCACGGGCACACCGCGCTCGTGAGCGCGCCGCGCGATCCACCGGCGCTGGCGCAGAGCGTGCTGGCGCTGCTCGATGACGCGGAGTTACGCGCGCGCCTCGTCGCCGCCGGGCAGCGTCACCTCCGTACCGCCATGCCGCCCTGGGGGGAGGCCGCGCGGCGGATGGGGTTTGCGTTATCGGAGCTCGCATCCTGGCCGAGCCACGGAGCCCGCAGTCCGGTGAGTCTCTCCAGCAGTTCCGCGTCGCGGGCGTAGTGTTCCTGCAACAGCGCGTGGACATCGGGGTCTAGCGGGGGGAGTACCTCCTCGGGAATTACGTTCCACTGCATGAACCAGAAGTTGAAGGCGCGCTGGTGTTGGGCCGGGTGGGGGGTTTGCGGCCACACCTCGCGCGCGAGGTGGTCTTTGAGTGTCTGCTCGGCGGCGGCGTCCAGGCGGCGGGCGCGGCCACCGCGGTGGTGGTGGTGATCGAGACCGGGTGGCTCGTGCTGCTCGTTCACACCGAGAAAGGCGAAAACCGCGCGCATCGCCTGCTGCGGATCGTCGCGTAGATCGCTTGTAAGCAGCACGTGCAACTGCTCGCGGCCGAAGCGCTCCAAATACGCGCCCAGG
>DATBPO010000298.1:0-10973 GCA_036561265.1 Solirubrobacteraceae bacterium
CTAAATACCGCCAACGGGATTCGAAACAGCCTAATGGGGTTGGGCAGGGCCGTATCCCGCATGGATACTGGGTTTAGATGATCTCAGATCACCCCAAATTCACTCAAAATGGTACCCCAAGTGGTACCTCGGATCGGGCGCTGCGATGTGAAGCGCGAGGGTTGAGGGACACCATCCAAGCGTCATGTCGAGTCGCTACGGTGGCCGCGTGTATTTCGTTGCGGGAGATCGTACGCGCCTGGACAGCATCCGTGGCGCACAGGCGGCACTGACCCATCCCGATGAGCGCTTCATGCTCGATGCGCCTATGCCCGCTTATGCGCCACATCGTTCGGTCACGGCGGGTCCCAACGTCAATGCGGTGCTCAGTGGCGTGGCTGACTATGGCGGACGTCGGTGGCCGCTGTTCTTCAAGCCGCTGCACGGTGTCATGCAGTCCACGGCGCATGCCTATCGGCAGGACAGTCTCGTAGATGTCGGCGTTCACGAGGTGGTCGCCTGGTGGCTGGCGCGCGAGCTGGGACCGCCGTGGAGCGAGCTGGTGGCGCCGGCGGTCTGGTTGGACCCGCCTGGCGCTATCGACATTCGCGCCAGTGGACCGGTGGTGTTGGGCATGGGCGGCTCGGCTTCGCTGCCGGAGCCGGGCGCGGGCTTTGACCAGCTCATCGCGGACGCGGCTTTCTTTGACGCGCTGATCGGCGCTCAGGACCGTCACGACGAGAACCTCCGCGCCGCGCTGCCGCCATCTCTGGGTCTCATCGACCATGGCTATACATTTGCGCGTCCCGGCGACCCTCATAACTCCTACGAGACCGCCGGCTTCTTCCTGCGGCTGCGCGGCGGACAGCGCCGCTTCGCGCTGCGCCACGGGCCGGTGCTCGACTACAGCGGCGTCGGGCCGCTGTCCCCCGCCCTCGCCCCGCACGAGCAGGCAGCGCTCGCTCGCCTCCGTGCCGACCTCACGGGCCTGCTGGGCATCGCCCAGCTGCTGTCCGAGGACCGCGCGGACGCGCTGCGCGACCGCGTCGAGCGCATGGACCGCGCTCAAGAAGTTCTGCGCGAGGGCGATTTCTGATGGACGAAGATAGCCTGTTGAGCTATACTGGCTCTCAGGAAGGAGCGCCGAGATGATCCACGTCAGCATCTTCACCAACGAGATCCGCCCCGACGGCGAACTTGTCGATCGGCTCGCCGCCGTCTTCGACGTACGCGGACAGGAACTCGACATCGTCGCGGGCAATGCGCGGTTCGTACAGGTCGGCATGCCGGTCTACAGCGAGCGCTACGGCCGTCTGATCGACTTCGATACCGACGGTGAGGAGTGGGCGCGCAACCTACCGGGCGCCTATCGCAATGGCGCGATGAGCGTGACCACCGAGGAGATTGTGGAGGCGGTCCCCTCGCCGGGACGGGCCTTCGCGCTGGGGACCTAGCCGGACAGCGCCGAACTGGCACGCAAGTCCACTGAGCCCATGCCCCGCACCCGCCGCTCGGCCATCCATGCGCAGATCGTCGGTCAGCGCCTGCGTGCCGCTCGCGAAGACGTCGGACTCACGCAGCTGCAGCTGGCGGAGCGCATGGAGGTCTCCCAGCCGGTCATAGCCGCGCTGGAGGCCGGCCGCGGCAACCCCACTGTGGGGCAGCTCGCGGCGGTCGCCGAGGCGCTGCAGGTCGGCCTCGATGTCGATTTCAAGCTGCTGCCGGCAACGCCGCGGGCCGGCGAGATCATCGCTCCCTGAGCGCGCTCGCCCGGTCCTCCTGGGCGAACGCAGAGAAACACACTACGGCGAGGCTGTCGGGCGAGCTCTCGAACGCTGCGGCCACCAGCTCGGCGTCGCGCGTGCGCGGCGCCTAGTCGGCGTAGCGCTGCGTCGTCTGGATGTCGCGGTGGCCCATCCACTCCTGCAGCGTGCGCATCGGCACGCCGGCCGCCGCCATCGCCGTGCCGAAGGTGTGGCGAAGGTCGTGGAAGCGGTGACGCTCATCGAGGCCCGCGGCATACAGCGCGCGGCGCATACGACGCAGCGCAGCGGACTTGTCCAGCGGTCCGCCGCTCTTGGGGCTCGGGAACACCAGCTCGCTCTCGGCCGGTTCGCCGCCCGCCTGGTAGTAGCGCTCAAGCTCGCCCGCCACCTGGTCGGCCATCGGCACGCTGCGCGAGGAGCGCTTGGACTTCGGCGTGCCGAACTCTCCGCACACGTAGTTGCTGCGCACGCGGATCGCGCTCGCCGCCCAGTCCACGTCGCGCCAGCGCAGCGCTATCAGCTCGCCCGAGCGCAGGCCCGTCATCGCCGCCGTCCGATACAGCACCCTGTCAAGCGCCTCATACGGCCCCGCCTGCACGTTCGCGATGAGCACGTCGAGCTCATCCAGTTCGAGATAGCGAAAGCCCTCGTGCTCGGGCACCGCCGGCAGCTCAATCCCCTCGCACGGATTCTGCGTCGCCCAGCGTCGGCGCGGAGCCTTCGCGTAGTTGAACAGCGCGCTGAGCGTGCCGAGGTGGTTGCGGATCGTCTTCGGGGAGATGTCCTTGCCCTCCATCACGGTCATCAGGTCGATCACGTCCTCGTGCGTGATCGCGCCCATCGCCCCATCGCCGAAGAACGGCTCGAGGTGCACGCGCAGCGTCGACTCCACAGCGACCCTCGTGGAGTGCTTGCGCCCCGCGCGCTCCAGGTGAGCCAGGTAGCGCCGCCCCACCTCCGCCACGCTCAGCGCCTCCGACGCTGCGGCCACCGGCTTGACCTCGCCGATCAGCCGTCGCAGCTCCGCCTCGGCTGCGCGGCGTGTGAGGCCCTCGCGGGAGCCCTCGGCGCGCTTGGGGCCGATCTTGCGCTTGACCTGTGTGCCGTTGTGGCGCCACTTGCCGTACCAGCTGACGCGCCCGGCGCTGTCGGCGCGCTCGAACAGCGCGCCTGTCCCGTAGCTGCGCCTCGGTCCCTGCGCCCAGAATCGTGCACACCTCTTCACGCAACAGCAAGGCGTCTCCAGATGCAGGGGGTGACGGGTGGTTGCGCTTCTTCTCTGCGACTACCGCTAGCCCGTTGTCCATCCTTGCCACCAGCACGCTGCGACTGGCGACACGACCGGGACATGGACGATCGCCGCCCGGCCCGAGAACGGCGATGATCCGCAAGCCAAGCTCACTTGCCTGCTCGTGGATGAGGTGAAACCAGGCGGCGCCGAAGGCGAAGGCCACTCGGATATCCGCGTCTCTGACTGGCTCCAGAATGTACTCGCGGACGATCTGTGGCGCCACCCATAGGGGGGCGGTAAGCGTCTCGAAATGCCACGGATAGAGCTGGATGTCGAGCATCGCATCTGACTCCAGGCTTACATCGCCGCACCAGTCCCGCAGAAAACGCAGGCGGGACGTGTAGTGCGAGGAGGTGCGCTTCCATGGCGGGCGCAGGTAGGGCCAGCTGGCCGCCCAATCGGTGTATGCCCCGTACTCGATGATCTCGCGCGGGAACACCCCGTCGCGATGCTGGAACTCGCTCCTTGCCGCCCCGGGGTGCAGCGACAAGAACGCTCCCTTGGGGTGGCCAAAAAGCGGCCCTATAAACGGCTCAGCCATCGCCTGCAGGTCCGCCGGCCCGCTGTAGGCAGCATGCCACTGCTGCAACGGGCCATGCCGCCAACTCTCACGTCCTGCAAGGAAATCTGCGGTGGCCTCCACCCACAGCTCACGGACCCGTTCTCGCGTGTCGATCATTGATACAAGCCTAAGGGCAAGCCTGCCCGTTGCACATCAGGGCGTTGACAGCGCCGCTGCCGCGTCCTGCAGTGCGTCAGCGATCTGACCGGTGAGCGCGCGCTGGGCATCGAGCCGCTCTGCTTCGGGCATATCCCAGCGGCGGGCCAGTACAAGCCCGGGGCGCGGCGTCGCGGTACTGCGGTGGGTCGCCGTAAAGCGCAGGTCGAACTCCGCCCGGTCCTCTGGCGAAACGACGCTCTCGCGTTCAAGCCAATCCCAGTAGGCGTCCCAGTCCCCGCGCTTGACGGCGACGGTGTGTGCGATCCGCTGCTGCCAGAGGTGAAGGTAGCGGTCGGTGTCGATCTTGCCGGTGCACCACACGTAGCCGCCCGCCATGTGTCCGAAGTGGAAGTTGGGGTGCAGCTGCCAGCCGGATCGTTCCGCGAGCTTGCGCACCGCGGCTACGGTGTGCGCGCGTGTGTAGAACACCCGGGCCTGTGAGAGCGTGTCGGCCGGGCACACCGACAGCTCGACGCCGCTGTCGGGTGAGGTCGTCTGCAGGTATGCGCGCGTGGCGATGCCGGGCAGGTCGGGCAGATCGACGGTAGGCCCCCATCTGTCGATGCGGGCCTCGCGGTGTGCCACTTCCCCGAGCAGTGTGCGCAGGCGGCGCGCCGTGCGGAACTCGTTGCCGGAGCACAGCGAGAGCGTGCGGTAAGGCCCAAGCTCAGCAAAGTGATCCTCGACGTAGGCAAGGAAGTCCGCGAGCACCGCGGCCTCGGTGCCCCCAGCTAGACCTCGCTCGAGAATCCCCGCGATGTCGCCGATCACCTCCGGCCACGTCACGACCTCGCGCTCCTGGCCCGTCTCGATATGCACGCCCGCGCCGGCGACGTTCAGCTCCCGCGCCTGGACGTCGCTGGCCTCAGCAACCTTGTTCTCGACAACGACAACGAGCGCGTCGCCGTAACTGATGACTGCGTCGAGGACCTGCCGACGATCGGACTCAACGACAACAGCATCCTCTCCAAGCGGCTTCTCGGGCGCCAGGAAGACCGAAACGAGCGGCACCTGCTCCTCAGCGTCGAGGGAGACGCGCACCTCGCGACGCTGCGTATCAAAGCTCGCCGCCGGGAGCTCGTGCAAGTGGTGCCCTTTCCCGACGCGGACAAGCCAGCACTCGTGCGCGATCGGCGAGAGACGCAACACAAGCAGCAAGGCCCGCGTGAGCTGGTTCTCGTGATTCGCCGGCAGCCGCTCAAACGGCTGGAAGAAGTTCAGTGGATCACGATCCATCACGAACACCTCAGCACAGATTCGGGCTGCGCCGAACGGAGGGCCGCAAAGTGTGTGGAGTCGGCAGGACGTCAGGATCGCCGATGCGCTCGGACCGCGAGCAAAGCAACGCGGAGCACAGCGACGCCGGAGGGCCGCAGGCCCGACCCCTACTGCATTGGGCTGGGGGTGGGCTGTGCAAGAAGGCGCGCGCAGCGCGCCGGTCACGGGGGGCGTACCTCGTGTAGGCGTCAGGGGATCGTGGGGCGCTGGTGCTAACGCCAACGACAGCGCCCCATTGGCGCTCAAGAGGCGTAGCCCGACTGGAATCTATTCAGACGGAGAATTGGTACCTCATTGGTACCCTGAGCTTCTTTCCTGAGGCCAAAACCCCGTCATTTGCAGGGCATTCCTAAATACCGCCAACGGGATTCGAACCCGTGTTACCGCCGTGAGAGGGCGGCGTCCTAGTCCCCTAGACGATGGCGGCGCATCAAACGACCCCGTCGAGGCTATCAAAGCAGCATCGGCGTCCGCGACGTGGCGGAAGCCGCTGGGAGCAGCCTGAAACCCCTCGACAGCGAGCACACGATCCCCGTTGCATTCCGTAGGCCCGCCCCTCCCCACTCGGGTGCGATATCTTCGCTCTTCCATCACGCGGATGTGGCGGAATTGGTAGACGCGCACGGTTCAGGTCCGTGTCCAGGTAACTGGGTGGAGGTTCGAGTCCTCTCATCCGCATCGAAGAAAATCCCTGCAAATTGGCTGGTTTTTGTAAGCGTTTAGTTGGTTTGGGGGCATAGCCTGGGCGTGTCGAACTGTGGGGTGTGGATCGGGTTGAGGCTGGGCGGTCTGTGACGGTGAGCGTGAGGCGGTCGTTGAGGTGTTGTTGCGGCTGGATGCCCAGATCCAGGCGTTGACCATGCGTGTCGCGCGCCAGGATGAGCGTATTGCCCAGTTTGAGCGCCGGTTGAACCGCAGCTCGCGTAACTCTTCTATTCCTCCGAGCGCCGATCCGCCCGCCGGCACGCCGAAGCGTGGTAAGTACCTATCGGGTCGCAAACAGGGCTCTGAGCCAGGCTGGCTCCATTGGCATTTAACCGCTTCAGAAAGCCAAATCTTGCCGCCGCCTCTGGTGCCGCAGTGGGCGAGGGACGAAGCACTCCGTTCACGAGGCTATACGCAGGGCATAGGCGCGTAGGCGAGGAACCTGTCGGCACCTACTGTGGCCAGCGCACACCTCCCCAGCACACGAGCCAGCGGCGAGCTTCTCCCTGAGCCGCACCAACTGCTAGGCGCCGATCAAAGATGGGCCGGAGGTTCTTCGTAGTAGGGGTCGCGCTCAACAACGCCCCCACGCACCACGCGACCGCGTCGGCCGTTCCAGGCGAGTGCGTAGAACAGGGACAGTATGGGACCCGCGATGCCCACGATCATGAGGATCAGACCCACGGTCTGCAGGGAGATACCCGAGACCGTCGCGGTCACCGCGTAACGCAGGATCGCGCCGATGGCGATCAGAAGTATTGAGGTTCCAGTTGGCATGCCCTTCAACTACCCCCCTTGGAGGAGCGCAACCTCCCATTTTCAACCGGCGCGCTCAGGCGGGACCCGACAGCGGCGCTTGGCGGCGTAGCACCCTTACCGCCGCCAGCGAGACCAGCAGCACCACGGGGACGATCACGAGCAGCACCGCGTCGCTCCCCGGCCACGACACACCCGCGCCCTCGCCCACCCAGAAGCAGCCGAACGAGGTGAGCATCACGCCCACCGCGAACTTCATCGTGTTCTCGGGAACCCGCGACAGCGGCGCGCGCGTGGCGATGCCAGCGGCCACCACCAACACCACCGCGAGCACGGCTGCGGAGGCGGCTAGGGCTAGGTGGTGCTGGTTGGCTCCCAGCGTGAGCACGATGAACACCACCTCCACCCCCTCAAGCAGCACGCCCTTGAAGGCGATCGCGAAGGCGTAGCGATCCACGGGCTCGTCTGTGCGCTCCACCGCACCCGCCACCTCGCGCTCGTGATCGAATGCCGCACGCTCGTCGTGCAGCGCCTTCAGGCCGGCCGCGCGCAGGATCGCCTTGCGCAGCCAGCGCAGTCCGAACAGCAGCAGCAAGCCGCCGATAGCCAGACGCAGCGCATCGATGGGTAACGCCAGGAGCGTCGGGCCGAGCGCCGCCACCATCGTCGCCAGCACCGCACATGCCACCCCTACACCCGCGAGCGTCGAGCGCCAGCCCCGCGTGAAGCCCACCGCCAGCACAATCGTCAGCGCCTCCACCGCCTCCACCGCGCACGCCAGCAGGACCGAGAGGAATAGCGCCAGCTCCTGGGGGTTCATGGGGGCAGGGTATGCCGCGGGCGGCCATCAGGCGGCGGTGGGGCGCGAGGACTCAGCAACCCTCGCAAATCAGCCCGCTGCCGCTGCTGCGACCAGCGCGTACTACACGTAGACGTTTACGCCGCCACGGGCTCCGCAGCAGCGGCTCTCGGCGCTACCTGCCTCGTCGCCCGCACCCGCACGCGCGTGCCATTGCGCGGCGAGAAGGTGACGTTGCGCCGCGCTATCCGTTCCGCCCGGCCATCGGCGCCTTCCAGTACGCAGCGGCGCAGGATCGTCTCCAACACCACCCGCATCTCGAACTCCGCGAAAGACGCGCCCAGGCAGCGGCGCACACCTCCGCCATACGGGATCCAGCCGTACGTGGTCGGTGGGTTATCCAGGAAGCGCTCGGGACGGAAGGCGTAGGGCTCGGGGTACAGGTCTGGACGCGTGTGCGTCAGCCACATCACCGGCGTCACATCGGTACCCGCCGGCAGGTGCAGGTCTCCCGCATCCAGATCCACCGCCAGGCGCCGGCCCGCCAGCGGCACCACCGGGCGCAGCCGCAGCGACTCCGCGATCACCGCGCGCATGTACTCGCCGGCCTGCCCGACGCCATCGCCTCCGCGTCCCACGCCATCGCCGCCTGCCCCCATGCCATCGCCGTCCTGGCTTGCATCCCCGTCCCCGTCCCGCACCTCAGCGGTGAGCCGCGCCAGCGCCGCGGGGTGACGCAGCAGCAGATCGAACGTCCACGCCAGCGCCGTCGCCGTCGTCTCGTGGCCCGCCAGCAGCAGTGTCACCAGCTGGTCGCGCAGCTCGCGGTCGCTCATCGCGCTGCCATCCTCCATACGCACGCTCATCAGCAGCGACAGAATGTCCTCGCGCTCAGCCAGATTCGGGTCAAGGCGCCGCTGCGCTATCTCCGCCAGTAGCAGGTCGTCGATCTGTGCCGTCAGCACTCGCAGATCATCCAGCGGATCGCCGCGCCCGAAGCGGTTGGAGAGCAGCACCCGCAGCTGCAGGCCCGTGGAGGCGCTCTGGCCTAGCAGCTGAGGTAGCAGCTCACGCAGGCCCCGTCCGCGCTCGGCGTCGCTCACGCCAAAGACCGCCCGCAGGATCACCTCCATCGTTATCGCCTGCATGCGCGGGTGCAGCGCGAACACCTCGCCGCGGGGCCAGCTCTCGATCTCCCGCTCCGCCGCCTCGCGCGCGATCGACTCATACGAGCGCATGCGCTCGCCGTGAAAAGGCGGCAGCATCGCCTTGCGCCGCTGCATGTGCTCGCTGCCCTCCAGCAGCAGCACCGAGCTCGCGCCCATCACCGGCAGCAGCGCCACGGTGCGCCCCGGCGGCAGACCATGGCTGCGCTCGCCATACAGCGCGCGGATCGCCTCGGGGTCGCTCAGCATCACCGTGGGGCGCTTGAAGCTCGTGAACCGGATGCTGAAGTTATCGCCGTAGCGCCGCCGGCAGGACTCCAGGAAGGCGATCGGCCGCGTCAGCCAACGCAGCGTCTGCACGATCGGCGGCTCGCTGGGACCGGGGGGCAGCGTGTCCGTGGCTAGGCTCACATCCATAGACTGACAGAAAACTGGCCGCGTGACCAAACGAGGAGCAGACGCCATGGCACACACGATCAAGAACATCGAGGACGTCGAGGACATCGCCGGCAAGCACGGCTTCAGCGAGCTCGGCGAGGCGCGCTTTGCCCGCGAAGACCTCGACGCCACCGACACCGGTCTCAGCCACCAGCGCCTGAAGCCCAATAAGCGCCAGGCCTTCGGGCACCGCCACGAGCAGGCCGAGGAGATCTATCTCATCCTCTCCGGCTCCGGACGCGTGAAGCTCGATGACGAGATCGTGGATGTCAAGCGCCTCGACGCCATCCGCGTCTCCCCCAAGACCACCCGCTCCTTCGAGGCCGGCCCCGACGGGATGGAGCTCGTCGCCTTTGGGCCGCACATGAAGGGCGACGGGGAGATCTTCCCTAACTGGTGGAGCGACTGAGTCAGACCTGCTGGTTCTGTTCCCGCGCCCGCCGGTACTCATTGACAACGATCTCCGTGAGCTCCTCCACGGAGGTCTCCGCGGTGGGCTTGTCCAGCGCGATCACGCCGTCCTGAATCATGCTCACGCGGTCGCACGCCTCCAGCACGTGCACGTAGTTGTGCAGGATCATGATGATCGACACCCGCCCCTCGCGCTTCAGGCGCGCCACCAGGTCGAGGATCATCGAGCCCTCCTTCGCGCCCATCGCCGCCAGCGGCTCATCCAGCAGCAGGATGTCGGCGTCGCTGCGCGCCGTCCTCGCCACCGCGATCGCCTGGCGCTGTCCGCCCGAGAGGCGCGCCACCGGCACGTCGATGCGCGGGATGTTGATACCGATCCCATCGAGCGCCTCGCGCGTCTCCCTGCGCATGCGCAGGTTCGCCAAAAACGGCAGCGGCTCGTGCACGTGCTCGCGGCGTAGGAACATGTTGTGGAACACCGACAGCTCATCGATCAGCGCCAGGTCCTGGTAGACCGTCTCGATGCCCCGACTGCGTGCATCGTCGACGCTCTTCAGTTCCACCTCCTCGCCGTGCAGGAAGATCCTGCCCGCGTCGGGCTTCTGAAAGCCGCACAGGATCTTGATCAGCGTCGACTTGCCCGCGCCGTTATCGCCCAGCAAACCCAACACCTCGCCCTTGCGCAGATGCAGGTTGACGTCGCGCAGCGCGGTCACCGGACCGAAACGCTTGGCGATGTGCTCCACGCGCAGCACGTCATCGGGCGCCGACGTCGGTCCCACTACCGCCTCCGCGATCACCGGTGTCTCAGCCAAGGCCACTGCCCTTCCGCACCCGCGCCACGTAGGTGTTAATGACCATCGCCAGGATGATCGCCAGCCCCAGGTACAGCGCCAGGTAGTTGGCGTTCACCCCCTGCAGCACCAGACCGTCGTGCAGGATGCCCAAAGACAGGGCACCCATCAGAGCGCCCACGACGGTGCCCGATCCGCCCGCCAGCAGCGTGCCGCCGATCACCGCCGCGCTGATGGCCTCCAGCAGGATCGCGTTGGCGCCCGCCGTATCGGGCTGCACCGAGGTCGCACGCACCGCCTCCAGAATCCCCACCAGCCCTGCGCAGGCGCTGCACAGGATGAAGTTGCGAATCACCACCAACCGCACCTTCACGCCAGCCTCGCTCGCGCCCAGGCGGTTTGAACCGACCGCCACCGTGTACAGGCCCCAGCGCGTCAAACTCAAGAGCACCTGCAATATCGCCACGATCGCCAACGCCCAGATGAGCTCGCTGTAGGTGCCACCGCCGAAGACGCGCGCGAAGGTGCTTATGTGATTGACCGTTTCCGGCAGCACGATGTGGTGCCCGTTGACCACGTGTTCGACGTTTACCGTTGTGCTCGTTACTTCGGCACCCGGCGTCTGCACCGGCTCGGCGTGGGAGATGACGAGCGTCAAGCCCTCAAAGACGAACAGCGTACCCAGCGTGGTGATGAACGAGTTGACCCCCACGATCGCAGTGAAGAAGCCGTTGATTACGCCCACGCCCGCGCCCGCGATCATGGCGATGATCACCCCCAACAGCAGCGGCACGCCGTTTGCGTGCAGTTCGTAGAACAGAAAGGGCACGAACAGATACACCGCTCCGATCGACAGGTCGATCTCGCCG
>DATBPO010000299.1:0-4710 GCA_036561265.1 Solirubrobacteraceae bacterium
TAACCTGCCCCCCCAAAAACCTAGCGGCCCCCAACCACAGCCGGCTTCCAACTCGATCACCGCCACTTCGCGATCGTTCGCCCCCAAGCACGTCGAGGCGCTGCAGCTGCTGCCCCTGACGCGAGAATCTATGCGTTTTCGCTATTTGGCGACGCCAAAAAGTATGGTATTTCGCTACGAGACGGCCTTCTCAAACGCATCAACCAAGGCCAGCAACTCGCCACACTCCCAAACGCGCCCCCATTTGCGCTCGTTGAGCGGCGTGAGAATGCCGGCCTGCTGAAGCCGGGCGATGGCGGCGCCGATGGCGACGTGGGACTTGCCGGTGAGCTTGAGGGCGGCGGCGACGTCGATGACGGGTTGGGCGGGGAGGGCGGCGATGAGCTCGCGGACGGCGGCGTCGCGGCGGGGGTTTCCAAGGCGCTCGATCCAGGCTGCCTGAAGCGCTTCGATCTCGGCGGCGAGCCGCTCGGCCTCGATGGCGGCGCGCTCAGTGGCGTGGGCGAAACGCTCGCACCAGCTGCTTACGTTGCCCTGGCTGTAGGCGCCGAGACCGCCGATGTAGCTCATGGGCTGACCGGCGAGGACGAGGCTGATGGGTGGGATGTAGCTGCCGGCCTCGCCGCGGCGGCACAGGACGACGTAGATCAGCGCTCGCCCCGTGCGGCCGTTGCCGTCGGAAAAGGGATGGATGTTCTCGAACTGGGCGTGCGCGATCGCGGCCTGCGCGACAGCGGCGATGTCGGTGCGGGCGATGAAGCGGCAGAGGTCCTGCATCAGGCCGGGGACGAGCTCGGGCGGCGGGGCTACGTAGGGCGCGCCGATCGGGTGGTAGTCGTTGCCGCCGATCCAGCTCTGTTTGTTGCGCAGGACGCCCGCGATCTCGCGGTCCTCGGTGAAGCGCAGGAGCGTGCGGTGGATGTCGCGGATGTCGGCGACGGAGAGCCGCTTGGAACCGCCGCCGAGCTCGATGGCGCGCTCCATCGCTTCGACGTTGCCAAGCACTTCGGTGGCGCGACTGTCCCCACCTCGGCGCTCGGCCTGAACGTAGACGGCGCGCGCGAGACGCTTGTGGGTGATCTTGACTCCCTCGATGCGCGAGGAGGCGGCACTCTCGGAGCGCAACAGGTTGCGGGCCAGGGCGGCCAGCGAGCTCAGCCGCGGGCGCGTGTCGTTGAGATGCCCGAGCGCCTTGGTCGCCTGCGCGAGCGCCGCGACAGACTCGCTGTCGAGCGTGAACCCACGCCGCGCGATGGGGTCTGGGACGAAGACCTGGTACTTCCCTGCGCGCCGGCCCCAGGAGGGTACTGCGGGATCGGTCGGCCAGAAGCGCGGCTCGTGATGGCCGAGGGGAGAGTATGTCTCTGTCGTCCTCCGGGTCTCGGGCGGCATCGCGTTCCTTTCAGAGCCTCCAGTACTTTGTAAGGATAGCGATATAACCTTACAAAGAGGGCCTAGCTTTGCAAGGATCTGGCCTCAGGACCCCGTCAACCCCCGATACAGCTCATTCGCGCTGACGCCGGTGAGCTTGGCGAGCGCGGCTGCTGCCGGGCGGGGGCGGGCGCCGGCGTCCACAAGCGCGCGCAGCGCGGCGAGGGCCTGGTCACGATCGGCCTGGGCGGGGGCGGCCGAGGCGGGGGCGCCGATGACGAGCGCGATCTCCCCGCGCGGGGCGTGTGCGGCGTAGTGGGCGGCGAGCTCGGCGGCGGGGCCGCGGCGGACTTCCTCGTGCAGCTTGGTGAGCTCGCGGCAGACGGCAGCGGGGCGCTGGGGGTCGAGCTCGGCTAGCTGCGCGAGGGTCTTGGCCAGGCGCGCGGGGGACTCGAAGGCGACGAGGGTGTCGGCGGTAGCGCCGGTCCGAGCCCCGCCGGCCTTGAGGTCGGCTGCGCCTGCGCCACTCGCCTCGCCGAGCAACCGCTCTAGCTCGCCGCGCTTACGGGGCAGGAACCCCACGAAGCGGAAGCGCTCGGCGGGCAGCCCGGAGGCGAGGAGGGCGGTCATCACGGCGCTGGCCCCCGGCAGCACCTCGACCTCAAGACCCGCGGCCAACGCGGCACGTAGGAGCGCGAAGCCGGGGTCGGAGATGAGGGGGGTGCCGGCATCGGAGACGAGGACAACGGCGGCCCCCGCCTGGATGCGCGCGACGAGCTCCCCCGCGCGGGCGCGTTCGTTGTGCTCGTGGAAGGAGACGAGCCCGCGGGCAGGCGGGAGCGGGATCCCGTGGCGCTCGAGCAGCACGCGCGTGCGCCGCGTGTCCTCGCAGGCGATCACATCGGCCTCGCGCAGCGCATCGAGCGCGCGCAGCGTGATGTCGGCGAGGTTGCCGAGCGGCGTGGGGCAGAGGGTCAGCCGGCCTGCCGGCGCGCGCTCGGGGCTCATGGCGCCAATATAGATTGCGTCAGTGTCCACTCCACGCCGCCCTCGCCTGCCGCCGGCGCCCGCTGCACCGGCGCGAACCCCGGAGACGCAGGCCCCACCGCAGTACACGCGCTACCGCGCGCGGCGACGCCTGCGCGAAGATGGCGCTGGTGGTGGGAACGGCGGCTCGGGGACGCTCCTGGGCGCACCGCCACCCGCGCGTGGCCCGCGGCGCTTGCAGCGCCTGACGCGAGGGCGCGTGATTGTGGGCCTCATCGCCCTGGTGGCGGGCTGGCTGGCGCTGTCGTTGGTGCTGTTCCTGTTGAGCGCGGCGTTCGAGCGCAGCTCGCCGCCGGGGAACGTGGCGGGGGTGCTCGACCCGGCGGGGTGGCCGCTGAGCAGTGCGAACAACATCCTGGTGCTGGGCAGCGACCGGCGCCCGAAGGGCTCGAAGGAACCGGGGGCGAACACGAGCGGCCCATCGCGGAGCGACTCGATCATGCTGATCCGCACGGGCTCAGGGCACGCGGCAAGGCTGTCGATCCCGCGCGACACGGTCGTGGAAATCCCGGGGCATGGCGAGCAGAAGATCAACGCGGCGTACGCGTTCGGCGGGCCGGCGCTGTCGATCGCGGTGATCAAGCGCTACCTGGGCGTACCGATCAACCACATCGTGGAAGTGAACTTCGAAAACTTCCCGGCGCTGATCGACGCGATGGGCGGGGTTGACTACAAGGGCGGCTGTGTGATCAGCCGCATCGACGGGGGCTTCGCGCGCGGCGGCTACACGCTGCGCCTGCCGGCGGGCACGCACCACCTGAACGGCAAGCAGGCGCTTGCGTTGGCGCGCACGCGCGAGAACCTGTGCGCGCCGAATGAGACGGACCTGAACCGGGCGCAGCACCAGCAGGCGCTGTTCCAGGACATGAAGTCGCGGCTGCTGTCGCCGTCGAGCTTCGTGCGCCTGCCGTGGATCGCGTGGAATGCGCCGCCGGCGATCGTCTCGGACATGAGCGGCCCGACGCTGTTGAGCCTGTTCGCGGCGCTGGCCGTAAGCGGCACGCCGCCGACGCACATCCTCAAACCGTCGGGCACGGTGACGCTTCCCGACGGCGAGGTGGGCCTGAGCGTGAGCGAAGCCGAACGCCGCGCAGCGGCCGCACGCTTCCAGGCGGGGTGAGCCGGCGCGGCGCGCTAGGAAGAGGTCTGCACGCGGATGGCCTGCTCGACGTGGCGGCCGCGGGCTGTGAGCTGCCAGGCGTTGGGCGCCCCCTTGACGGGGCCGATGCCGCGGTTGTAGATGAGGCCGAGGTGCTCGAGGCGGGCAAGCAGCTTGGAGACCTGCCCCTGATCGCCGATGCCGGCCTCGGCCGCGATGCGCCGGTTGCTGGCGTCGGGATTGGCGGCGATCACCATCAGCACGCGCACGGTACGGTAGGTGATCCGCATGTCGAGCCCATCAAGTGGGTCACGCTGGGCGGGGGTGGTTTTGGTTTGGAGTTTGGGGGCCGGTTTGCTGAGCTCCTTCTGCGCCGATGCTTGCCCAAGGTAGGGCAGCACAATCACGCTCATGAGCTCGCCGAGGAGGCCCGAGAGGGGCTTGGGGTTGGCCTCGGAGAGGCGCGTATGGATGACCGAGAGCACGGCCCCCACGACGCCCTCGGCGGTTAGCGGCGGCGGCTGCGTGGCGCGCTTGGGCACAGCGGCGCGCCCCTCATCGATCGCGCGGACGAGCGCCCTGAGCACAACGGCGCGGCGCTCAAGCACACGGGGCCCGGCGGCAAGGGACTCGACGATGCACAGCCGCGCGGTGGCGGGCTCTTCGTCGAAAAACACGAGTAGCGCCCACAATCCCGCCCTTATGCGCTCCCGCCAGCTGTCCTGCACCTGGTAGGCCGCGATCACCTGCGCCCCGACGCGCCCGATGGCTTCCTCAAAAGCAGCCAGAAAGCACTCCTCGCGGTCGGCGAAGAGGTCGTAGAAGGTGCGCCGCGACACACCCGCGCGGGCCACGACGTGCGCGACCGTCACCGACCCCGCCCCGCGTTCGGAGGCGACCTCGGCCATCGCCACGAGAATCCGCATGCGCTGGATCTCCGAGACGTGCTCGCGCGGCAGCCCCTCGCCGCCGGCATGAGCGCGGCCCTCCCCGGCCGGGAGCGCGTCCTTATGCGCCCCAGCCGTGCTCTCACGAGGTGGCATGAGGACAGCCACCCCTACTTCTTCTTCTTGCGGTGCTTCTTGGCCTTGGGCTTCTTCTTCTTCGCTTTGCCGCAGCCCGTAACAGCGATCTTGGTGTTCTGCTTGATCTGCGCCCCGTTCTGCCCGGTGATGGTCGTGGGCATCACGAGG
>DATBPO010000300.1:0-2695 GCA_036561265.1 Solirubrobacteraceae bacterium
CCAGAAGGTTCTCCGCGGGCACGCGGCAATCGCTGAACATCAGCGGGCGCGTATCGCTTGCGTTCCAGCCCATCTTTCGGTACGGCTCGCCCTGCTCGTAGCCCGGCGTGCCGTTCGCCACCAGCAGGTTGCTGATCTCCCCGGGACTATCGCCGGAGCGGCCGGGATCGCCAGTTCTCGCCGTGATGCACACCACGCCCGAGATCTTCGTGCCCGCGTTCGTTATGAACTGCTTCGCGCCGTTGATCGTCCATTCGCCCGCGTCCGCATCGAGCGTTGCGCGCGTGCGCGTATTGCCCGCGTCGCTGCCAGCCTCCGGCTCCGTCAGCCCAAAAGCGCCCAGGCGCTCGCCCGAGCAGAGCTTGGGAAGCCACTCCCGCTTCTGCTCCTCGCTGCCAAACAGATAGATCGGCTGCGTGCCCAGCGACGTATGCGCGCACAGTGTGATCGCCACCGAGCTGTCGATCCGCGTCAGCTCCTCCACCGCCAACGCATACGCCAGCGTGTCCCCACCACTGCCCCCGTACTCCAGAGGGAACGGGATGCCCATCAGGCCCAGCTTCGCCAGCTTGCCCACGATCTCATACGGGAACGACTTCGTGCGATCCAGCTCCTCCGCCACCGGCGCCACCTCGCCCTCCGCGAACTCCCGCACCGTCTTGCGGATCAGCTCGTGCTCGCTGGAGAGGTCGAAGTTCATCTGGGGATCGGCTTATGCTGCGGCGTGTGAGCGCGCCAGATCCACCAGCAGACGCACGCCGTAACCGGCAGCCCCTTTGGGGGCGTACGCACGCCCCAGGTCCCACGCCGAGCCCGCGATGTCCAAGTGCGCCCACGGCACGTCATCCACGAAGTTCGACAGGAACGCCGCGCCCACGATCGTGCCCGCCTTACGCGCTTCCGGCGCGTTGTCCAAGTCGCCGTAGCGGCCCTTGATCAGCTCGTCGTACTCCTCATGCAGCGGCAGCCGCCAGAGGATCTCGCCCGTGCGCTCGCCCGCCGCGCTCACCTCATCTGCCCAGGCATCGTCGTTGCTCATGATGCCCGCGTACGTCGAGCCCAGCGCGATGATCACCGCTCCCGTCAGCGTCGCCAGGTCCACGATCCGCTCCGCCCCCAGCGAGACCGCGTGGCACAGGCAGTCCGCCAGCACCATACGCCCCTCCGCGTCCGTGTTGTTCACCTCGATCGTCTTGCCATTGGCGGCCGTCACGATGTCGCCCGGCTTGATCGCGCGCCCGTTGGGCAGATTCTCTGTGGCACCGATCACCGCCACCAGCTTCACCGGCAGCTTCAACAGGGCGATCGCCGCCACCGCCTGGATCACCGCCGCGCCGCCCGACATATCGAACTTCATCTCCGACATCTTCGCCCCCGGCTTCAGCGAGATGCCGCCGCTGTCGAACGTCACAGCCTTGCCCACCAGGCCCAATAGAGGGCCATTTGCGTCGGGGTGCGCGTAGCGCATGGTGATCAGGGCCGGCTCCTCATCTGAGCCCTGCGCCACCGCCGCAAACGCACCCATCTTGCGGTCCTTCAGGCCCTGGCTACCCTCCACCTCCACGCTCAGGCCCTCGATCTCACCGCCCAGCGCTTTCGCGTGCTCCGCCAGCGCCGTCGGCGTCAGGTCGTTGCCCGGGCGATTCTGCAGGTCGCGCGCTTCGTTGACCGCGTCGCTCACGGTTGCAGCCTCGTTGACGGCGCGCTCCAGCTCGACCGGGTCCTCCGCTGCTCCAGTCGCAACCACCAGCTTCTCCAGGTGCTTCGGCGGCTGCCTCTCCGCCTCCTCGGCATCCTCCTTCACCGACTTGTGGCGCTCGAAGCTGTAGTCCGCCAGCGTCGTGCCCTCCACCAGTGCGCCCGCCACTGCGCCCGCACTGTCACTGCCGATGTCCGCCGGCAGCAGCCAGCACAGCGTGTGCGTGGCGATCTCCTTCGCGCGCTCCAGCGCCTTCGCCGCGCCCACCCGCGCGCGCTCCGGGTTGAAGTCCGCGCGCTTGCCCACACCCACCGTCAGCCAGCGCTTGCCCTGCGCGTGCGTCACCGCCAGCGACTTGAACGAGCCTCGTGCCTCGCCGCTGTCAAGCAGATCAGCGACCTCACCGGGCACGCCCGCCGGAGCTTCCTCGCCCTCAAACAGCGCCACCGCCACCGTGTCCGCGTCGGTTGCCTGGGGGTCCTCTGTAGTGAGTGTGACGACCACGACAGAGGCCACCATACCCATATCGCTAGCATTTTCGGTCTCTCGACCTCCAACTTCGACCAGGAGAGCCCACAGCCCATGCCCAAAACCGTCATTCTCGGAACTGCCCGCACGCCGATCGGCAAGATGGGCGGCTCACTCTCGACGCTCGACGCCACCGAGCTCGGTGGACTCGCCATCGAAGCGGCGCTTGAGCGCTCCGGCGTCGAGCCGGGGCAGGTCGAGCACGTCATCATGGGCCAGGTCCTGCAGGCCGGTCAGGGTCAGATCCCCTCACGCCAGGCGCAGATCAAGGCCGGCGTGCCCAAGGAGGTCTCCTCGGAGACCATCAACAAGGTCTGCGCCTCAGGCATGCGCGCCTGCGTCCTGCTCGACCAGGCCATCCGCGCCGGCGACGTCCAGGTCGGCGTCGGCGGTGGCATGGAGTCGATGTCCCAGGCTCCCTACCTGCTCCCCGGCGCCCGCTTCGGCTTTCGCATGGGCGACGTCAAG
>DATBPO010000301.1:0-2822 GCA_036561265.1 Solirubrobacteraceae bacterium
TGCCCGATCGCCTGGAGCTGATCAAGGGCACTCCAGCGCTGCGCCGCGCGCATCTGGATGCGCTCATCGCCGGGCTGTGGCCGACGCGCGTCGCCACCCGCCGCGCCTACTCCCGCGTCCTCGCTCAGCGCAACGCGCTGCTGGCCTCGATTCGCGCGGGGCGCGCGTCGCGCGAGACGCTGCCAAGCTGGGATCAGGAGCTGGCTGTCCACGCGGTGGCGCTGCGTGAGGACCGCGCCGGCGCCGTGGCAGGTATCGCCGAGCCATTTGCTGAGCGTGCCGCGCAGCTGGGGCTGGCCGGAGAGGTCACGCTTGAGTACCGGCCTCGCTCACGGGCGGGCAGCGCCGATGAGTTCGTGGCGGAGCTGCGCGAGCGCCTCCCGGGCGAGCTGGAGCGCGGCTTCAGCGCTCATGGTCCCCACCGCGACGAGCTGGTCTTCCTGCGCGAGGGGCGCGAGCTGCGCACCTATGGCTCGCAGGGCGAGCAACGATTGGTCTTGCTTGCGCTGCTGCTCGCCGAGCGCTCAGTTTTGGCGCAGGAGCGCAGCCATACGCCGCTGATGCTGCTCGATGACGTGATGAGCGAGCTCGACTCCCAGCGCCGCGAGTTGCTCGCCGAGGAGCTCTCAAGTGGCGGGCAGAGCGTGATCGCCACCACTGATCTCGCGCACGTGCCCGCCTCGGGTGATCGGCGCACGACGCGGCTGCGCATCTCCCCGGGCGCCGTCCTCAGCGAGGCATTGGCGGCGTGAGATGAGTCGCCGGGCACCCCGACCCTTCTCCGCCGCGCTCGCGAGCCTGACAGCGACGATCGCCCCGAGCACGCCGCTCGCGCGGGTGCAGGAGGTGTGGCGCGCTGCCGTCGGCGAGGCCATTGCGCAGGACGCGCGGCCGACCGCGGAGCGCGGTGGAATCCTCACCGTGGTCTGCTCCGCGGCGGTGTGGGCGCAGGAGCTGACGTTGATGTCCTCGTCGCTGGTGGAACGCCTCAATTCGGCGCTCGGCGAGGAGCTTGTGCACGAACTGCGTTGCCGCACACAGTAAATGCTTATTTTTGGCTTGATTACAGGCGATTCGGGACCTTGCCCACGCCCGCTGAGAGGCCTGCCTGTGCTATCATTTCTACCCTCAACGCACCCGCCCCGGACCGCGGCGTTCGCGCCTATATCCGGGGCGTTCTCACGTCATCGGAGGACCATTGGCCACAGACGACAACAGCCCTGACGGCGCGCCTAGCGCCGAGCCCAGCGAGCCCGCTGCGGCCAAGGCTCCCAAGAACACCACCAAGGGCTCCAAGGACACCAAGGTGGCTGGCACAGCTACGGCAGCTGACGCTAGCTACGACGCCCAGGACATCACCGTTCTCGAGGGCCTGGAGGCCGTGCGCAAGCGCCCGGGCATGTACATCGGCTCCACCGGTGTCATGGGCCTGCACCACCTTGTTTACGAGGTTGTGGACAACTCGGTCGATGAGGCGCTCGCCGGCTACTGCACGGAGGTCGCCGTCACGATTCACCCCGACAACTCGGTCACCGTCGTGGACGACGGCCGCGGCATCCCGGTGGCGATGCACGAGAAGGAGGGCCGCCCGGCCGTCGAGGTCGTCCTGACGGTGCTGCACAGCGGCGGCAAGTTCGGCGACGGCGGCGGCTACAAGGTCTCCGGCGGGTTGCACGGCGTGGGCGTCTCTGTTGTCAACGCCCTCTCCGAGCAGCTGCGCGTGGAGATCCGCCGCGATGGGCACAGTTGGTCGCAGGAGTACTCGCGCGGCGCCCCCCAGGCTCCCTTGGAGAAGGGCGTCAAGCTCGCCTCCGGCGACGGCACGGGCACCACTATCACCTTCCTGCCCGACGCCGACATCTTCGAGACGCTCGACTTCGACTTCCACACCCTCGAAGAGCGCCTGCGTGAGACGGCCTTCCTCACGCGCGGCCTGAAAATCTCGATCACCGACGAGCGCGCCGAGGGACACTCGGCACAGTTCCAGTACGAGGGTGGCATCGAGGACTTCGTCACCTACCTCAACGAGAACAAGGACACGGTGCACCGCAAGGTCGTCTTCTTCGCTGGCGAAAGCGAGGAGGGCGCCGCGGAGATCGCGATGCAGTGGAACTCCTCCTACCAGGAGTCCATCCACAGCTTCGCCAACAACATCAACACCCGCGAGGGCGGCTCGCACATGTCGGGCTTCCGCTCGGCGCTCACGCGCACGCTCAACAAGTACGCGCGCGACCACTCGCTGCTGAAGGAGAAGGAGGACAACCTCACCGGCGAGGACGCGCGCGAGGGGCTCACAGCGGTGATCTCCGTCAAGCTGCGCGACCCCCAGTTCGAGGGACAGACCAAGACCAAGCTCGGAAATCCGGGGATGGCGGGCTTCGTGGAGTCCATTGTCAACACCGGTCTCGCCGAGTTTCTTGAGGAGAATCCCAGCGAGGCGCGGGCGGTGATCATGAAGGCCGTGCAGGCCCAGCGCGCCCGCGAGGCCGCGCGCAAGGCACGCGACCTGACCCGGCGCAAGTCGGCGCTTGAGAACTCCACGCTGCCGGGCAAGCTCGCGGACTGCTCCGTCAAGGACCCCTCGCTGGCCGAGCTCTTCGTGGTCGAGGGCGACTCTGCGGGAGGCTCCGCCAAGCAGGGCCGCGACCGCAACACCCAGGCCGTGCTGCCGCTGCGCGGCAAGATCCTCAACGTCGAGAAGTCGCGCATCGACAAGGTTTTGCAGAACACCGAGGTGCAGGCGCTGATCACCGCCATCGGCACCGGCGTGCGCGAGGAGTTCGACCTCGAGCGCGCCCGCTACCACAAGGTCATCCTCATGA
>DATBPO010000302.1:0-4109 GCA_036561265.1 Solirubrobacteraceae bacterium
TGGATGGCATTCCCGTCGCCCTGATCGGTCTGATTGGCTATGTCCTGATCCTGGGCGTCCTGCTGGCCCCGGCGAGCGAGATCACGAGGCTGATCCTGGTGGTGCTGACCGTTGGTGGCTTTGGCTTCTCGGCGTACCTCACGGGTCGCGAGCTGTTCTCGATCCACGCGATCTGTCCGTGGTGTGTGAGCAGCGCCATCATCATGACGATCCTTGCCTGTCTGGCGGTGTGGCGCTTCTTGCGGGGCGAGGAGACCCCCCGCGAGGCATCCGCTGGAGTGGCAGGAGAGCCGGATGCGGCGACACCGTCACAGCCGCCGGCCGCCGAGCCCCTCCCCGGCTCCTGAGCCTCCGAGCCTTCCCGCTCCTGAACCTCCGAGTTTCGCCAGCTACCCAGGACGACGTTCGGCCGCTTCGAGGCCCTGTGGTGCTCGGCCGATAGGTCATCCGTCCATTGGCCAACCGCGGGGCCGAGCAAGCGCGTGGAGTGGTCGACTGGATTAGGGCAGAACCCGCGTCTCGACAGCAGTGCACGCGCGTTGCCTGCGCCAGCCAGTATGTCCGCGCACACCGATCCAGCCCTCCTCCACACCCCGGCGCTCGACATCGACCAGCCTTTATCACGCGCGTCACGTCAAACCTCGGCGCCCACGGCGACGGGCGGCGATCAGGAGCAGATCGCACGTCTGTTCGAGATGACCAACGATCTGCTGGCGACGATCACACTCGATGGCCATTTCACGTTGCTGAACCCGGCTTGGGAGCAGGCGTTGGGGTGGTCGCGGCGAGAGCTTATGGCGCGGCCGATGCACGAGCTCGTGCATCCTGACGATGTGGAGCAGACGATCGCATTGACGCTCGCGGGGCGCCATCGCTCGGCGCACTTTGTGAATTTCACGAACCGCTACCGCCACCGCGACGGCTCATGGCGGTGGCTACTGTGGAGCGCTCGCTGCGACGGTGAGATCTGGTACGCGGCGGCCAAAGACGTGACCGACCGCATGTGGCTGGAACGCCAGGCGCTGCGCGATCCCCTGACGAGGCTGCCCAACCGCCTGCTGTTGATGGATCGTGCGCGCCAGGCCCTGGGGCGCCTGCGCCGCAGCCATGCGCTGGTGGCACTGCTGTTCATCGACCTCGATCGCTTCAAGGCTGTCAACGACAGCTTTGGGCACGCGGCCGGCGATCATCTGCTGATTGCGGCGGCGGAGCGCCTGACGGATGTGCTGCGCGACAGCGACACGGCAGCACGGCTGGGCGGAGACGAGTTTGTGGTGCTCGCGGAGGAGTTGGAGAGCGAGGCGGAAGCATGCACGGTCGCGGAGCGCGTGCTGCAAGCGCTGCAGGCGCCCTTCCACGCGGGCGCGGGCGAGGTGGCGATGCTGGCCAGCGTGGGCGTGTCGGTGTCCCATGCGCCCGACACAGACCCAGAGGACCTCCTGCGTGAGGCGGATATCGCGATGTACCGCGCCAAGAGCGCGGGCGGCGCGCGCGTGGAGCTGTTCGACGGCAGCTGGGCGCTGACCTAACACTGCTGACCTAACACGGTCCCATAAGGTCGTGGCCACCGTCCGATAAGGTCGCGGCCGATATGACGCCGCCGCAGCCGCCTTCACGCGCCCAGGCTTTCGACCCACAGCAGACAGAGCTGCAGAAGCGCGCGGCCGCGCTGGCTGCGGCGGAGCTCGTGGAGGATGGCGCGCGCGTGGGTCTGGGAACTGGATCGACGGTTGCCCACCTGCTCCCAGCGCTCGCGGGGCGCGGATTACGCGGGGTGCTGTGCGTCGCGACTTCGCCCGCCACCGAACGGGCAGCGCGCGCCCTGGGGTTGTCCCTGAGAACGCTGGATGAGCTGGGCGAGCTCGACATCGCGATCGATGGCGCAGACCAGATCGACCAGCGGGGCTGGCTCATCAAGGGCGGTGGCGCCTCGCATACGCGCGAGAAGATCGTGGCGCGCGCAGCGCGGCGCTTTGTGGTGATCGCCTCCGCCGAGAAGGCCGTTGAGTGCGTCAGCGCACCGGTGCCGCTCGAGCTCCTGCGCTTCGGCGCTCAGAGCACCTTGCACGCCCTGGGGAGGGCGCAACTGCGAGACGCCCCCCCCAGCCCCGACGGCAATTTGATCGCCGACTATCTCGGCGATGTCGGCGACCCCGCGACTGTCGCGGCCTGGCTCTCCAGTACGCCGGGGATCGTGGAGCACGGCCTGTTCGCCCCGGAGCTCGTGAGCGATGTCCTGATCGCCGGCGCCGACGGCGTCGAGCACACCGCGGGCGCCAAGCGCGACTAAGCACCCGGCTCCTCCGCACCCACAGGTGCCAGCCCAGAGCAGACCTCATATCGAGATCATGCCCAGGGCATCGAGACGGCGTGCGCAGCGCGACGCCCAGACCTGCTCACCGGCCAGGTGCACCACCCCCACCTCGCGCAGACGCTCGAGCGCTTCGCTGATCGCCAGCGGCTCGATGTCATATATCTCGCCCTCGAGCTCCACGCGCGACCAGCGCGCATCGCGATCCTCGCGCAGGACCTGCAGAATAATCGCCCGCTCGGCAACCTCGCCATCCTTCATCTGACAACCACTACGCTCACTTGGCATGGGAAGAACCGCCCTTTCCGTGCACGGCCCCGGCGTGGCACCACCCGCGTCGGGGCCATCCGATTTCCTAAACCGTTTGAGCGGACCACACCCGCCGGACGTATCCCCCCCAAACAGCCCGATTTCCGCCCTCAACCGACCAAGTTGGCGCGAAACCGACGTCCCCACCCCTCGTTCAGCCGCAAAACCCCTACTCAGCATCCAGCTGCGAGCGGAATGACTCCGCAGGCTGCACAGTGGCGCCAACGGCATGCACCCTGTCGGCCAGCCACTGATCCGATGTCACCACGCGCACCGTCCCCGGTTGTGGCTCCGCACCAAGCAACCGCACGATCTCATCGTCGGCGGAATCGCGGCGCGGCCGGGGCGCATGCGCCACGGTGATCACCGTCGAGGCGATCGGCGGGCGCGGCGGCTGCTCGAAGACCACCGTGACATCCTCGTCGTTGGCAACGGCCCAGCGCTCAAGTTGGCCGACGAGACGCACCATCGCCGCATGGCGATCCTCCCACCAGCCGTCGGGTCGCGTCCCGATCACGTTCATGCCGTCGATGAGCCAACGCACAGCTGCTCAGGGTACGGCTTCAGGAGTTCGAAGGAGTCGTCGCCGGGGGTTGCTGAGACGCAATCCTAGGATCACGCACCGACACCAGCGGGGGACCGAGGAATCGAACCTCGAGCAAGGGTTTTGGAGACCCCCATGTTACCGTTACACCAGTCCCCCTGGGGCCTTGGATTGTAGGGGTTTGCGGCTGCCGCACCCCACGCCGGGCGATCCCTGGCTCATCCGCCTGAACAGCGTCCAGAGCGCTAAAGCAGCGTCCTTCCCCTGCCGAAGCCGAACAGGACGACAACCCTTTGGCATTTGTGATGATCCGTACATACTTTGGCAGGCTCCGGCGCACGCCCGGAGGATCTCCCTCAGCAGAGGCAGGCTTCGCCCTGCTCGAGGTCCTCATCTCCGCTGTCATCGTCGCCCTCATCGTCATCGCCACCTTTACGGGCTTCGACGTCACCCAGCGCGCCACCGCCGACGAGCGCGCGCACTCGCAAGCCGACGTGCTCGCCCAGCAGGACGAGGATCGGCTGCGCAGCATGCAGATCGACCAGCTCTCGGGGCTCAACGAAACGCACACATACAAGTACAACGGGACCGAATACACGGTCAAGTCCACCGGCGAATTCCTCAACGACACCACTGAATCCCAGAGCTGCGTCAAGGAAGCCCAGAACGCCAGCTATGTGCGGACAGTCTCGACGGTCACCTGGCCTGCACTGAAGACGCGTCCGGCCGTCGTCGAGACCGGCCTGATAACCCCCCCGGCCGGAGGCGAGCTTCTGGTGCAGGTGTTCGACGGCAGCGGCGCCGGGGTCTCGGGCATGAGCGTCGTGGCCAAAGGCCCTGCGCCTTCGGAAGCGACCGTCAGCGCGACCACAGGCTCCAGCGGTTGCGTGATCTTCGCCTCGCTGGGAGAAGGCACGTACAGTGTGACCACCTCTCAGCTTGGCT
>DATBPO010000303.1:0-2575 GCA_036561265.1 Solirubrobacteraceae bacterium
CTGATCGGCTCTGCCCGTTTTCAGGTCGCGGCGCGCTCAGCCGACGGATTCGATGAACAGCTCGCGCGACGCGCCGGTGCGCAGCCAGGGGTCATGGACGCTGCGTTCGTGCTGCGCGAGCCCGCTGTGATACAGGGGCCAAAGGGCCGTCAGCTCATCCAGCTGATCGGCGTAACGCCAAGCCTCGTCGGTCTGCGTGCCACCGCTACGCGCAATCTCGGCTCTGGCGCGTCGCTGCTCGCGGGCGGGATCGGGCTTCCCGCTGCCCTCGCTGAAGCTACCGGCGCGCAGAGCGGCGAATGGCTCACACTGCTCACCAACGGCGATGCGCACCGCGTCCGCCTGCGCGCCGTACTCGGCAGCCAGACCGTCGGGTCGGTCGCATACAGCCCGATCGCAATCGCGCTGCTACCCGCCGCGCAGGCGCTCGCGGAGAAGCCGGGCCGCGTCACGAACGTACTGATCAAGCCCCAGCCGGGTGCGGACGCGCTCGTCAAGCGCGAGCTCGAACGGGTCACCGGTGACCGCGCGGACGTCCTGCCGGCCGATAATGAGTTGCGATTGCTGGCGAACGCCGCAAAGCCGACGAGCCAGTCAACCATGCTGTTCGCCGCGATCAGCGCGATGGTCGGCTTCCTGCTGGCACTCAACGCGATGCTGTTGACGGCGCCAGAGCGGCGGCGCTTTATCTACGAACTGCGGATGCAGGGTTTTCGCCCAGGCCAGGTGATCGTCGTGTTGGGCTCGCAGGCGCTGCTCCTGGGCATGGTCGCGTCGGCGGTTGGCGTGGTGCTCGGTGAGCTGCTATCGCGTTCGCTGTTTCACCAGATCCCGAGCTATCTGACGTTCGCCTTCCCGGTGGACGCTCACCAGATTGTTCATCCCACGACGGTGGTACTGGCGATCGCGTGCGGCGTGCTCGCGACGTTGCTTGCGTCGCTACCGCCGGTACTCGACCTGCGCTCGAACAGGCCGGTGGACGCGGTGGTACACGAGACGGGTGAGGTGGGACAGAGCATCACACGGCGCACGACGCTGGCGCTGTCGGCAGCCAGCGGGGTCATGATCGTGGCGGTCAGCGCGATCGTGCTGCTGGCCCCGGCTTTCACGGTGATCGCAGGGGTGTTCCTCGCGCTGGCGGTGCTGTGCCTGATCCCGGGCTTCTTCGCGGTGGTGCTGTGGGCGCTCACGCCGATCAGTGAGCGGATGCAGATGCTCGGGCTGGCAGTGATCGAACTGAAGGCCACCGCCACCCGCTCAGTCGCGCTGGCGGGCGTCGCGGCGCTCGCGGTATACGGCAGCGTCGCGATCCAGGGAGCTCGAGCGGACCTGAACCGTGGCCTTGACGAAGCGATCACGCAGTACATCGGGACCGCCGACGTTTGGGTCAGCACCGGCGAGAACGTTTTCACAACCGACAGTTTCAGAGCCGGCAACGCGCTCGCGGCGATAGCCCGTGCGCCGGGCGTGGCCTCGGTCCGCGCCTACCAGGGCAGCCTGCTCGATGTCGGCTCGCGGCGGCTGTGGATACGCGGACGCCCCCCGGGAGATAACGCGGTGTTGCAGTCAAGCCAGCTACTGCACGGCGGTTATGGGCAGGCATCCCGCCTGATACGGCAGGGCGGCTGGGTGGCGGTCTCGGGTGGCTTCGCCGAAGAACGACACCTCCACGTCGGCGGCGCGTTTGTGTTACCCACGCCCTCGGGTCAGGCGCCCCTGCGGGTAGCGGCGATCACGACGAACGCTGGATGGCCCTCAGGCGCGATCACACTAAACGCCAGCGATTACCGCTACTACTGGCAGAGCAGCGACCCGGCGGCGCTTGAGATCAACCTGAAGGAGGGAGTAAACCCAGCGGCGGGCCGGCGTGCGGTGGCAGTCGCGCTCGGGCCGCGCCCCGGGCTTGCGGTACAGACACGCCAGGAACGCGAAGCGCAGTTCCGGGCCAACGCGAGACAGGCGCTAAGAAGCCTCGGCCAGATATCAACGCTGCTGCTCGTCGCCGCCGCGCTGGCGATCGCATTCGCGCTGAGCGCCACGCTGTGGCAGCGCCGAGCACAGCTCGCGGCGCTAAAGACACAGGGGTTCGACTACCTGCAGCTCTGGCGCGCGCTGCTTTATGAGAGCACGATCGTGCTCGCCGTTGGGTGCGCCGACGGGCTGGCGCTCGGCATCTACGGACACGCTCTGGCGAACCGCTGGATGAAGCTGACCACAGGGTTCCCTGCACCCTTTGCGCTTGGCTGGCCCCAGATGCTCCTGACGATCGCACTCGTCGCTGGCATCGCCCTCACAGTGGTCTCACTCCCGGGCCTCTCCGCCGCGCAGGTACCGCCGCCCGTCAGCTTTCAAGAGTGACTATGCCCACGGGCGCCACGGCGCGAAGCTATCCCCATGAGGGCCGCAAACCGAGGGGGGTTGGCCGCAGCATTGATGCGCGCTGCCTGCTGCTACTGGCTCGTGCTCTTTCCGCACATCCAACGCGAGGTCAAACACTGGCAGCGACGCGCGCGAGCAATCCCCGATCCGGCGCTGCGTACGCACGCGCTCGCCAGCCACACGACGAAGTGGGGGA
>DATBPO010000304.1:0-1851 GCA_036561265.1 Solirubrobacteraceae bacterium
ACATGATTCGCAAGAGAGGGATTGTAGGCGGGTGAACAGTGCGCGTATTAATTGTTAACTCTGGTTCCAGTACGCTGAAGCTGACACTCCTCAGCGGAGAGGATGACGTGCTCGGCCACCGTGAGCTTGACTCTCCCCGCGGAGCCGTCGGAGAGCGAGCCCTGGAGGCGGCGCTGGGCGCGGCGCTGCTGGGCGAGCTCGCCGGTGCGCAGGCCGTGGGCCACCGCATCGTGCACGGCGGCGAGCGTTTCCCCGCGGCGGTGCGCGTTGACGCCAAGGTACGCGGCGCCCTGTCTGAGCTGACCGAGCTGGCGCCGCTGCACCAGCCACGCGGGCTGAGCGCGCTTGAGTCCGTCGCGGAGGCGCTGCCCGAGCTGCCCCAGATCGCCTGCTTTGACACGGCCTTTCACGCTCAGATGCCGGCGGCCGCCGCCACCTATGCACTACCCGAGCGCTGGCGCAAGCGCTGGGGCGTTCGACGCTACGGCTTCCACGGCCTCTCCCACGCCTGGGTGGCGCGACGCGTGCCGCAGCTGCTAACCACAGATGAGGAGTTGCGCATCGTAAGCTGCCACCTCGGCTCTGGCGCATCGCTGTGCGCCATCCACGGCGGGCGCTCGCGGGACTGCACAATGGGCTTCACCCCCCTCGACGGTCTGGTGATGGCGACGCGCTCGGGGAGCCTCGATCCGGCGCTCGTGCTGTGGCTACTGGAGCGCCCCGGCATCGATGCGCGCAGCCTGGAGCAGACCCTAGAGCACGACTCAGGTCTGCTGGCACTCGGGGGCAGCGCCGACATGCGCGTGCTACTTGAGCGCCCAGACGATGGTGATGCGAACGCCAGGCTGGCGCTAGACGTCTACATCCACCGCCTGCGCGCCGGGATCGCGGCGATGACGGCGGCGCTGGGAGGCATCGACGTGCTGGTATTCACGGGCGGCGTGGGGCAGAATTCTGCGGCGATCCGCGATATGACCACCGCCGGCCTAGGTTTTCTTGGGGTGGAGACCGAGGAGAAGCGCGGGGGGCAGGCCGAGGGTGACCGTGACATCTCGGCCCACAGCGCGGTGGTGTGCACGCTTGTGGTCAACGCCAGGGAGGATCTGGAGATGGCCCGCCAGGTGCGAGCGGTCCTGCACAACGACGCCTGAAGGCATTTATGTGGGTTTTCTTATTTTTAGTTAATTGAGAGGACCGCGAGCTCCATACCCACTTCATACCTGCGCCCTCCCCGCCGCCTACCCCGCGGATGGAGCTTGTCAAACGACAAGTACTCCAAGAGCAAAGGATGAATGACATGAAGAGCAAGACCCCGAAGCGACTGTTGGCCTCCCTCGCAGTGATCGGCGCGGCGGCGGCGGTGGCCGGCCTCGGCACCTTCGCCACCTTCACCAGCTCCACCTCAGCCAGCCATACGGTCTCCTCGGGGACCGTCTCGATCGCCCTCGGCGCCAGCGGCGCGGCCAACCGTCTCAATATAGGCGCGTCGAACCTCGTTCCCGGCGACACCGTGCAACGCGCGGCGGACCTCAATAACAACGGCAACGGCACCGCCGACAACCTGAGCTCGATAGCGCTCACGACGACGGCCTCGCCGAGCTCGCTGCTCGACACCGAAACGAGCAACGGGCTGCAGATGACGATCGACAAGTGCACGGTGGCGTGGACGGAGTCCGCTTCGCCCTACACCTACACCTGTGGCGGTACCACCAGCACGGTGCTGGCCTCACGGCCGGTCATCGGCTCGGCCATCGCACTGTCAAACCTGTCCTCGCTGAGCACCGGCTTGACCGATCATCTGCGCGTCACGCTCACGCTGCCCACCGCCGCGACCAACGCAATGCAGGGGCA
>DATBPO010000305.1:0-4837 GCA_036561265.1 Solirubrobacteraceae bacterium
TGCCGACCTGCACCACCGCATTGCTCGGCACGCCGCTGCTGCCACAGGCCGCCAGGCCTGCCGAGGCAAGAAAAACGGCGCCTAGCGCCGCGAGACTGCGGAAGCTCTTGAACATGACGCGGGCACTCTAGCGGAAACACCATACGTTGTGCTTAAGAAGTTTCTAAATTGGGGATGAAGGGGATTTGCGGGCCGCATGGAGGGGGGAGAGGACCCCTTCGGGGTCCGTGTGGGCCGGTAACGACAGATCCGCGGCGGGCGAGAGAAACGTCGAGGAGCTCAGCCGAGAGATCCGGAGACGAGATGCCGCCCTATGCCGCCTCACGCACGACTGCTAACAGCGCATCCGCCGCGCCCACGACAGCGGCGAAGCGCTTGGGGCCCTCGCCGGGGACGCGCACCAGCACCTGCGACTTGCCCGCTTCATAGAGCGCCTCCGGCAGCTGCTCGCGCAGGCGCTTGGCCCGCACCGAGTCGAGCTCTATCGGCGTCACCGCCAAGCGCTCGCCGCGAAAACTCACCGCCGTCGCGCCCGCCGCGCCGAACTTGATCCTCGCCCGCTGCAGCGCCAGCAGGTTCTCCAATGGCTCCGGTGGCTCACCGAAGCGGTCCTCTAGCTCCTCCCGCAGTTTCTCCACATCCGCCACCTCCAAGGCCGAGGCCACGCGGCGGTGGATCTCGATCTTGGCCTGCTCGTAGGGGACGTACTCGGTGGGGATGTACGCGTCCACATTCACATCCAAGCGCACTGGCTCGGGTAGCTCGGGCGCGCCGCCCTCCTCCTCCGATGGCCCCGCCGCGCGCACCGCCTCATCGAGCATCTGCATGTACAGCTCAAAGCCCAGCGCCGCCACGTGACCGCTCTGCTCGTCGCCCAGCAGGTTGCCCGCGCCGCGGATCTCCAGATCCCGCATCGCGATCTTGAAGCCGCTTCCCAGCTCCGTGTAGTCCGATAGCGCGCTCAACCGCTGCGATGCCTCCGCCGTCAGCGCCGCCGCGCTGTCGTACAGCAGATACGCGTAGGCGCGCTCACGCGATCGGCCCACGCGGCCGCGGATCTGGTAGAGCTGCGCCAGGCCGAAGGCGTCAGCGTGCTCCACCATCAACGTATTCGCCTGCGGAATATCGATGCCCGACTCGATGATCGACGTGCACACCAGCACATCCGCACCGCCCCGCAGGTAGTCCATCATCACGGCCTCAAGCTCTCCCTCGCCCATCTGCCCGTGCGCCACCGCGAAGCGCACCCCCGGGCACAGCGCCCGCAACCGCTCCGCCGTCTCCTCGATGCTCTCAATCCGGTTGTGCAGGAAGAACGCCTGCCCATCGCGCGCCTTCTCGCGCACGATCGCCTGCTTTATGAGCTCCTCCTCGTACTCGCCCACATATGTCCGCACCGGTCGCCGGCCCTCCGGCGGCGTCTCAATCACCGAGATATCCCGCAGCCCCGCCAGCGACATCTGCAACGTCCGCGGGATCGGCGTCGCGCTCATCGCAATCACATCCACCCGCAGCTTCAACTGCCGCAACAGCTCCTTCTGCTTCACCCCAAAGCGCTGCTCCTCATCCACGATCAACAGGCCCAGGTCCTTCGCGCGCACGTCGCGTGAGAGAACGCGATGGGTTCCGATCAGGATGTCCACGCGGCCCTCGGCGAAGCCCTTGATCGCTTCCTTCTGCTCGGCGGCACTGCGAAACCGCGACACGTGGTCGATCGTCATGGGGTAGTCGGCGAGGCGCTCGCTGAACGTCCCATAGTGCTGCTGCGCCAAGATCGTCGTCGGCACCAGCATCAGCACCTGCTTGCCCGCCCCCGCCGCCTTGAACGCCGCCCGCAGCGCCACCTCGGTCTTGCCATACCCGACATCCCCGCAGATCAGCCGGTCCATCGGCCGCGGCGCTTCCATATCCAGCTTCACCAGCTCGATCGCCTCGCGCTGATCCGCCGTCTCCGTGTACGGGAACCTCGCCTCGAACTCCCGCTGCCAGTCGCTGTCGGGCTCAAATGCGAAGCCGCTGCGGCGCCGGCGCTCGGCGTATAGGGAGAGCAGCTCGCCCGCCAGCTCCTGCGCGGCCCGCCGCGCCCTTGCCTTCATCGTCTCCCAGCGCGTGCCCCCCAGCTTCGACAGCGGTGGATGCTCCCCGCCCGCCCCCACGTACCTAGAGATCTTTGCCAGCTGATCCGTCGGCACGAACACCCTGTCATCGCCCTGGTATTCCAGGTACAGGTAGTCACGAGTTATGTCAGCCACTGTCCGCGTCTGAAAGCCCGCGAAGCGTGCCACCCCATGGTCCTCATGCACCACTATGTCCCCCGTACGCAAGTCCGTGAACGAGCGCAGCGCCCCCCGTCGCGCCGGGCCCGCGGGCTTGGCTGCCTGGGCCGCGCGGCGCCGCCGCAGCAGCCGGTGTTCGGGAAACACAGCCAGCTTCATCGACGGCGCCACGAACCCCTCGCGCAACCCCGCCGCCACGAATCTCAGCGCCGGCTCCAGCGGCGCGGCCATGCCGTTACCGCCAGGCATCGAGCCCGCGCCATCCGGCCTCGCCCCAGCCGAACCGCCATCACCGGCCCCCACCCCCTCCTCCTCCAACCACTGCACCTTCATGCGCCCCAGGTTGTAAGCCGCGCGCTCGCCCTCACCGCGCCGCGGGAAGGCCACCACGGTGCGGTAGCCGCTGCGCACGAGCTTCTCAAGCTCCGGCTCCGCTTCGGCCAAGGTGCGCGCCGCGGTGTCCGCGGCCTGCGCGCGCAGCTCGATCGGCTGGTCGCTGTGCAGCGCCGAGAGCCACACGCGCGTGCGGGCCTGCAGGGCGTCTTCGATCTGCTCGGGCTTTACGTACAGGTGGTGGGCGTCCTCGTCGTGGAACGCCGCACAGACGTCGCTCCAGTGGTCGGCCAGCGCCGGCCCCAGCTCCTCCTCGGCCGCCACCATCAGCTCGGTGTCGGGGATCAGGTCGAGCAGCGCGCCGAAGCGCTCCACCGGCAGCAGCTCCGCCACGTCGGGGCGCTCGCCCTCGGACTCAAGCGCCGCGATCTCGGCCAGCTCGCGGTGCTCCGCCGCAAGCTCGGCCGCCGGCGCGATCTCGACTTCGCTCACGTCGCCCAGCGAGCGCTGCGTGAAGGTGGAGAACCAGCGCAGGCTCTCGATCTCGACGTCGAACATGTCCACCCGCACGGCCCGCTCCTCGGTCGCGGGGTACACGTCCAGCAGGCCGCCGCGCACCGCGAACTGGCCGCGCTCCTCGACCTGCTCCACGCGTTCGTAGCCCGCCGCCACGAGCTCGGCGGAGCACTCCTCCAGATCCAGCAGCTCGCCCACCTTGAGGTGAAACGAGTGCGGGCGCAGCGCCGGGTCGGGCACCTTCTCGCTCAGGGCCACCGCCGAGACCACCACCACCGGGGGGTCCCCCTCGTTCGCGTTCAACAGCGCGTCCAGCGCCGCCACCCGCAGGCCCACCAGGTGCGGCGGCGGCGCCAGGTGCGACTCATACGCCACGCCGCGCGAGGGGTAGTAGCGCACCACGCGCGGATGGAGCCACGCCTTCAGGTCCGCCGCCAGGTCCCGCGCCGCGCGGTCATCGCCCACCACCACCAGCGTCGGGCGCTCCCGCCCGTCCGCCAGCGCAGCGATCACGTAGGGGCGCAGCGACGCGCTCACGAACGCCCGGCCGCCCTCACTGGCCAGGGTCGCCGCGCCCGGGTCCTGCTCCATCAGCCCCAGCAGGGAGCGCAGCGCCATCTACTGCTCTTCTGGGGTTTGCAACATGCGCTCGGTCTCATCCGCCGCGCGCTCCACCAGCTCCGCCACCTGCGCCTTCGGCTCGCGGAAGCGACCCAGTACATGTGCGCTCACGATCTCCGGGTCCGTCGAGTCCGGACGCCCCACGCCCACCCGCACACGCCAGAAGTCCGCTGAGCCCAGCTCGCGCTTGAGCGACTTCAAGCCGTTATGGCCCGCCAGGCCGCCGCCCAGGCGCGTGCGGATCTCGCCGAAGGGGAGGTCGATCTCGTCGTGGATCACCAGCAGGCGATCGAGCGGGAGCTTGTAGGAGCCGCGCGCCGGACCAACCGACTTGCCCGCCTCGTTCATGTATGTCTGCGGCCACAGCACCGCTACGCGGGGGCCCTCGACTATGCGCCCCCTGAAGCGCTGCTTTGGCTTTGGCAGCTCCCAGCGCTCGGCCAGGAGGTCCGCCACCGCGAAGCCCACGTTGTGGCGCGTCCCCTCATACTCCCTGCCCGGGTTGCCCAGCCCTACGATCAGCCAGTCAATGGCCGAATGGCCACCAAACGGCAGCCTCACTCCTCCGACGCCGCCTCGTCCTTCTCGGCGGCCTCGCCCTCGCCCACCAGCTCGGTCTCGGCCTCGATCTCGGTCTCCGCCTCGGTCTGCAGACGCGGGGCCGACAGGGTGGCAATCACCGTTTCCTGCAGGTCGTCCAGCAGCGTCACGCCCTCCGGCACCGGCACCGCCTCCAGGATCACCGTGTCGCCGATCACAAGCTCGCTTACGTCGTGCACCAGCGCCTCCGGGATCGACGTCGGCAGCGCCTCGATGTTCACCTCGCGCGTGATCTGCTCCAGCACGCCGCCTTCCTTGACCCCGGGCGCATCCTCGACGCCCGCCAGTTCCACGGGCACCACCGCGTGGATCGCCCTGTCCAGGCGCACGCGCAGCAGGTCGATGTGCGTCGTCTCGCCCCGCACGGGGTGGCGCTGGGCTTCCTTGAGCACCACCGGCGTCGCTTTCGCCCCGTCGACGCTCAGGTCCATCACAGCGCCCGAGCCGGCAAGCGCGTGACGCAGCTCGCGGGCGTCCGCGTCGAATCCGAC
>DATBPO010000306.1:0-15211 GCA_036561265.1 Solirubrobacteraceae bacterium
GGTTTCGAAGCTGCTTACGCGGCTTGAGAGTCTTGGCTTGGTGCGTAATGACGGGGTCGGGCACGCCAAGGGCGCCCCCAATGCTTGGGTGCTCACCGCCCGCGGGCTTGACGTCGAGCGCGCTATCCGGGTGCAGACGGCCTCGCGCGACTCCCGCTAGAGACCCGGCGCACGCGTGTTTCAGTGACCCTCAGACTGCGACGACGTCGAGGATGTGCGCAAACGGCGTGAAGTCCTCAGGGTTTTGGGTGTAGAGCGGGAGCTCGTTGGACAGCGCCGTGGCTGCAATGAGGAGGTCGAGCGCGCGCCTGCCCGGCGCCTTGCGGCCGGCCGCGAGCACGGCGGCGTAGATGCGTCCGTACGCCCGGGCGGCATTGGAGTCGAAGGGGATCTGATCGAAGGTGGCTTCGGCGTGCTGCAGGCGCACCATGCGCTCGGCCCGCTTGGCGGAATCCGTGGTGGCGTGCGTCCCCGCAGCGAGCTCGGCCATCGTCACGGCTGAGACCGCCAACTCGTGGGGCAGGGTCTCTGCCTCGTGGCGCTCTAGGTCGATCACGACCGACGTGTCCAGCAGACCGCGCGCGGGGCGCTCAGGCACGCGGCGTCGGGTCCTGGTCGACCCAGCGGTCCACGTCTGCGCGGAACTCAGCGAAGTCGATCGCGGGCAGGCCGGAGAACGCCTCGATTGCCACGGCTGCCGGCACGAATCGACGCCTGCGCGCGGGCGTCAGCTCGCCCACCGGCACGCCGTTGCGGGTCACCACGAACGATTCGCCGCGGTCCAGGTCCCGCATGATCTCGCCACTCTCGTTACGCAGCTGTCGCTGGGTGATCTCGCGCGCCACAGGGCGAGTGTAGCACGCGTGCCCCCCGTGTCGCTGGGGGCTAGACGCCGCCCGCCAGCCCCGCCTCCTGACGCTCGCGCGGGCGCTCCTCGGCGGCGCGGCGGGCGTGCATCTCGATCAGCTCCAGCTGCAGGCTGCGGGGCTCCTCGCCAGGATTGAGACCCGCCCGCCCGCGACGATTCCACACGCCGTCGCTGGCCAGCTGCCACGAGTTCTGGTTGTCGGCGAAGGCGCGTTCGAGGGTGTCCATCAGCTCCTCCTGCAGCTCGGGCGCTTCGATCGGCACGGCCATCTCCACACGGTGATCGAGGTTGCGCGGCATCAGGTCGGCGCTGGCGATGTAGATCTTGCGCTCGCCCTGGCGCTCGAAGGCGTAGACGCGCGAGTGCTCAAGCAGGCGGCCGACGATCGAGACCACCGTGATGTTCTCTGAGACGCCCGCCACGCCCGGGCGCAGGCAGCAGATGCCGCGTACGTTCAGCTGTACCTTCACGCCCGCCTGTGATGCCTCATACAGCGCGCGGATGCAGCGGCCGTCGACGAGCGCGTTCATCTTCATGGCGATGCGCGCGGGGTGCTCGGGGGAGTGCGCCGCGATCGTGCGCTCGATCTGCTCCAGGAGGCCGTCGCGCAGCTGGTTGGGGGCTGTGAGCACCTTGCGGTAGTGCAAAGGACGCCCGTAGCCGGTGAGGTAGTTGAACATGTCCGTCACATCCGCGCCCAGCTGCTCGTCGGTCGTGAACAGGCCGAAGTCGGTGTACAGGCGCGCGGTCGTGGAGTGGTAGTTGCCGGTGCCGATGTGCACGTAGTTGCGTACCCCATCGCCCTCGCGGCGCACTACCAGCACGCACTTGCAGTGCGTCTTCAGGGCCGGCTGCCCGTAGACGACGTGCACCCCCGCCTCCTCCAGCGCCTTGGCCCAGTGGATGTTGGCGCGCTCGTCAAAGCGTGCCTTGAGCTCCACCAGCGCCACCGCCTGCTTGCCGCTCTCGGTCGCGTCGATCAGCGCCGGCACCAGGGGGGAGTCATCGCTCGTGCGGTACACCGTCTGCTTGATCGCCAGCACATTGGGGTCCGCCACGGCCTGCTGCACGAAGCGCTCCACGGAGGTCGCGAAGGAGTCATACGGATGGTGCACCAGCAGATCGCCGTCGCGCATCGCCGCCAGCACGTCGGGGCGCTCGCCCTCGTGGCGCAAGAGGCGCGGGTGGGTGATGCCCACCATCGGCGGGTCGCGCAGCTCGCTCATGCCGGGCAGCTTGTAGACCTGCCACAGGGCGCCCATGTCCAGCAGGCCCGCCACGGGATACAGCGCCTCCTCCTCCATCTCCAGGAGCGCCGCCAGCTCCGCGCGCAGCACCGGCGAGCAGTTCGTGCTCAGCTCCAGGCGCACCACCTCGCCAAAGCGCCTGCGCCGCAGCTCGTCCTCGACCGCCTGCAGCAGGTCCGCCGCGTCGTCGCTCACCTCCAGATCCGCATCCCGCGTCACCCGGAACACGCCGCACTCCACGATCTCCATGCCCGGGAACAGCTGGTCCAGGTGGTTGGCGATGATGTCCTCCAGCGGCACCAGTACCGTGCCGGGGGAGGAGGCCGCGGGGGCCGGGGTCCCATCGCGGTGTCCCTGGCCGTCACGGTGTGCGCCGGCGGACACGCCTGTGTGGACGCTCATGAAGCGCGGCAGGATCTCCGTGGGCACCTTCACGCGCGCGAACACCGTCTGCTCGTTCACGGGGTCGCGCACCAGTACCGCCAGGCTCAGCGAGAGGTTGGAGATGTAGGGGAACGGGCGGCCCGGCGCCACCGCCAACGGGGTCAGCGCAGGAAAGATCACCTTCTCGTAGCGCTCCGCTACAAATGCGCGCTGGGACGCGTCGAGCTCCTCGTAGGAAACGACATGCACCCCGTGCTCCGCCAGCGCCGGGCGCAGCTCGCCGTCAAAACACGCACTCAGGCGCTCGCCCAGCTCCTGCACCCGCCGGCGGATGCCAGCGATCGTCTGCGACGGCGTCATGCCGTCCTGGCTGGGATTCTCCACGCCCGCCTCGATCTGGTCGTGCATGCCCGCCACGCGCACCATGTAGTACTCATCCAGATTGGTGGTGTAGATCGCGCAGTACTTGACGCGCTCAAGCAGCGGCACCTGCTCGTCCTCCGCCAGCTGCAGCACCCGTTCGTTGAAGTCGAGCCACGAGAGCTCGCGGTTCAGATACAGCGAGGGATCGTTCAGATCCGGTGCCTGGTTGTCGCTCTCGTCGTTGCTCATCTTGGGCCGCTCGTCAAAACTAGCGCCTATGGCGCTACTCTGCGGGTAGGAGGATGGGAGGCATGGCTCGCCAGCTCTGGTTGTTACGTCACGCGGACGCCGAGCCCCACGGTACCCGCGCCGATTCCGAGCGCCGTCTGACACCGCGCGGCGAACGCCAGGCGCGCCTGGCCGGGGTCGCGCTGGGGCGCGCCGGGGTCAGCTTCCAGGCGGTGTTGGTGAGCCCCAAGGTGCGTGCGCAGCAGACAGCGGAGCTTGCGGTGCAGGAGTGGGGGGAGGAGGAGGGGGAGGGGCCGTGCTCCCCACAAATCCATGCCCCCCTCGCCGGCGGCTTTGACGCTCATCAGGCGCTCGACGTCCTCGCGGGGACCGACGCGGATGCGCGGGTACTGCTGGTCGGACATGAGCCCGATCTCTCGACTGTGGTTGCCGAACTGACTGGGGCCAGGATCGATTTGAAGAAGGGCGGGCTTGCGGTCGTGCGCCTAGAGGGTGCTGCTAGTGGCGAGCTCGTGGTCCTGCTCCGCCCCCGCGAGCTGGCCCTGATCGCCAACCTCGCCACCGCCGACGTCTGAGGACGGGTCGCCGGAGGCCAGGGCTGCCTCAGCCGCCTCGGCTGCCTCCTCGCTGAGCCTTGCTCCCGCGGTGGCCTCCGCCGCGAAGCGGTAGCCGATGCCGAAGTGCGTGTGGATGTAGCGCCACTTCGGCGAGGCCTTCTCGAGCTTCTGGCGGAGCTTGCGCACGAACACATCCACCGAGCGGTCGCCGCGCACCATCGCATAGCCCCACAGCCGCGAGTAGATCTCCTCGCGCTCGAGCACGCGGCCCTCGGCCTGCGCGAGCAGCTCGATCAACTCGAACTCGCGCCGCGTGAGGTCGATGCTCGCGCCGTTCACAAACGCCTGGAAGCGGTCGGAGCGGATCTCGACCTCGCCCGCCAGCACCGGCTTGACATCCCCGCGGCTGGCCGTGCGGCGACGGCGGCGCACGACGCTTTGCACGCGCGCGATCACCTCCTCGGGGTGGCAGGGCTTGGTGATCCAGTCATCGGCGCCGAGGCGCAGGCCGCGCACACGCTGGGCCACCGTGGAGGGGCCCGTACACACCACGATGCCGAGCTCGGGAAGCGCATCGCATAGGCGCTCAAGCCAGGCCCACGCCTGTGGGCCCAGGATCGCGAGGTCGACCACCAGCGCGCTGAGGCGCATCGAGACGACCGCGTCGGTCGGCACGGGCGAGCCCAGTACGCGGTGCTCCCAGCCCAGGCGATCGAGGCGCTTGCTCAATACCTGTATGAAGCCGCTGTCGCGGTCGAGGACGGCGATGCGCAGGGGCGAGGAGGTCGAGGATGCACTACGAGCCTCCGGTGTGCCCCCCTGCTCCGCGCGGGTGCTCTCCATCACGAACTTGAGTCTAAGCAAAGCAACGGGCGCTTGTGTGCTCCCCGCCCGCATGGTCACAGGATGGTTACAGGTGTAGTCGTCCCAGCACCTCATCGGCCAGGGCCAGGTAGTCGGCGCCCAGGTCGGGGCGGTGGTCGAGGATCGAGGTGGCTCGCTCCGCCGATTCCGCGTAGGCGATCGAGGAGCGAATCACGCTGTCGAGCACCTGCTCGCCGAAGCTCTCGCGTAAAGAGGCCAGTGCCTCGCGGCTGTGCACCGTGCGCATGTCGGCCAGGTTCAGCACTATGCCCAGCACGCGCAGATCGGGGTTCAGGCTCTCACGTGCCAGCTCGATCACCTCCATCGCCTGCTCGACGCCCTGCAGCGCGAAGTACTGCGCCTCTGCCGTAATCAAGGCGCGGTCCGCCGCTACGAGGGCGTTGACCGTCAAGAGGCCCAACGACGGGGGGCAGTCGATCAAGACCACGTCATAGTCCGATGTGCTCTTTGTCAGCGCCCGGCGCAGCGTCAGCTCGCGGCCCATCTTGCCGCCCAGCATCAGCTCCGCCTCGGCCAGCGTCAGGTTCGCCGGCACCACATCGGAGTGGATCGCCTCGCCCAGCGTGCTCTGGCCCGAGAGCACATCGGCGATCGTCGGCTGCGCCTCGGGGGGCACATCGAAGTAGTCCGACAGGTTGCCCTGTGGGTCCAGGTCGATCGCCAGCGTCTTTACCTGCGCGCGTCTAAAGGCGTCCGTCAGGGTGCGCACCGTGGTCGTCTTGCCTGTACCTCCCTTCTGGGAGAGCACTGCGATGGTATGAGGCATCGACGGGCGATACTACGCGGCGCGCGGTAGGAGCGTACGCGCCCCGCGGTGTGGAGCGCAGCAGGGCCGGCTCAGCCGACGGGGTGCAGCCGGCCGCTGCCTTGCGCTTGCTCCTGCGCGATCGCTGCGACGCTCAAGAAACCCAGGCGGTAGCGGCCCACGAGGATCTCATCGCCGTCCTTGAGCACCCGCCACTCCACGCGTTCGCCGTTGACGAACACGCCGTTGAGGCTGCGGTCATCGAGCACTCGTACCCCATCGGGCTGGCGCACGATCAGCGCGTGGCGGCGCGAGACCGTGGGGTCATCGAAGCGCACATCTGCCGCCAGGCTGCGGCCTACTCGCGTCCACTCGCGCGTCAGCGCGACTATCTTCAGCTCGCTGCTCTCCTCGTAGGCGATGTACTCGCCGGGCTCATCGGAGATCTGCTCGCGTACCTCTTCAAGCCACGCCTCGCGCTCGGCTCGGTCGGGGGCCGGGCTGTTGTCCTCGACGCGCATGCGACCGGTGCTGAATAGCGACGCGCGCACGAAGCTGCGGCCCTCGCAGCCGGGACAGGCGCTCAGGGTGTCACATGCCGAGAGCGTCAGCACATAGCCACAGCGCTGGCAACGAAACGATCCTGCTCCGGCGATGGTGCCCGCTTTAAGTGACTCCATCATGCATCCCTTTCGTTACGGCGAAGCTCGGGGAGGTCTTCTGCCGACGAGAACCTAGTACCAATCATAACTTGCTTGTCAAACCACCCTTCAAGCCTGACAAACGAGCCTAACGGGGGTCTAAATAACGGTGACACGCGGACCCTCCTCGGGGTAGGGGGCATCCTCCGGATAGCGCATGTGGGTTTCTACCCAGCGTCTTCTTGCAGCAAACGATCTTTTGGGAGGAGCGCCGGCGGGCGCAGCCGCCCGGGGGGCGGGCAGGGAGGAGGAGCGCAGCGAAACATGGCGAAACCGTTAGACCAGATGCCCGCGCCCATCACCCACATCGAGCAGTTCGAGCGCTCGCTACTGCGCCGCAGTGTTGGTGCGCTCGCGGCCGATCGCCACCGCTGTAGCGACTGTGGCCGCACCCCGCTCATCGGAGAGCGCGTGCACCTCTACGAGCACCAGCGCGGCATCGTCTGCGAGCTCTGCCGGCCGCTGCGCCGCGAGCACCCCGCTGCCACCGAGCTGGTGCGCCACTCCGAGCACGGGCACACCGTGCGGCTCGCCGCTCGCGCCGCTTAGCCGGGCGACCGTTTTGCGCCGTGTGGCCTGGCAGCCGCCCGCCGCTTAGCCGGGCAATAAACTGCGGGCCGTAATGGATCCGCTGACCGTCTCCATCCTCATCGACGCGCCGCGCGAGCAGGTCTTCGAGTACCTGCAGGACATCGCCAACCATCCTGAGTTCACCGACCACTATCTGGTGGATTGGCACTTGACGCGCATCGACTCCGTGGGCCGCGGCGCCGGCGCGCGCTTTCGCGTGAAGGCCCCCGCCAACCGCTTCAGCTGGGCCGACGTGACCTTCGCCGAGGTAGAGCGCCCGCACCGCATCGTGGAGGTCGGGCGCACAGGCAAGACCAATCGCATCCGCACCCTCGGCGTGTACGACCTCGCCCAGGGCGCCGGCGGCACCACACGCGTGCGTTTCACGCTGGAGACCCAGCCCGCCACGCTGGCTGATCGCATCATGGAGGGGCTGGGGGGCCGCAGCTGGCTCAAGCGCCAGAACGCCCGTGCCATGCGCCGCCTGCGTAGCGTCGTTGAGCAGGGATCGGCTTCGGGCGCCTCCGCAAAACGCGTCACGGTGGCCGGCGGATAGACTTCCGCACCGCAATGCGCTCCCTGTTCATGGCTCGTATCCGGCTGCCCCTTAGGCCCCTGCTCGCCCTCGTGGCCCTCGCCGCCGTGTTCGCGCTCAGCGCCTGCGGTGACTCCCACACGAAGGTCTCCGGTGGCACGTACGCCGGTGAGTCCGGCGCCAACGCGCCTTACCTCGACGTCGGCCCGCTCGTCTACGAGGTCCAGCTCTCGCGCCAGCTCAACCCCTTTGATACCGAGGACTCCACCTACCTCGTCGGTCTCAGCCCAGCTCAGCAGCACCTGGCGCCCGGGGAAGAGTGGTTCGGCGTCTTCCTGCAGGTCTACAACAACAGCGAAGTCGGGCATCTCGCGGCCGGCGCGCTGAGCATGCGCATCACCGACACGCAGGGCAACGTCTACCGCCCCACGATCCCCAACACCACCAACCCCTTCGCCTACCGCGCCGGTTTCGTGCCCGCCAAGGGCCGCATCCCGGCGCTCGACACCGTCGCCGCCGACGGCCCCACCCAGGGCGCCCTGCTGCTGTACAAGATCAAGATCATCTCGCTCGACAACCGGCCGCTGGAACTGCACCTCGTCGATCCCGTCGACCCCACGCAGACGGCCTCCGCCGAGCTCGACGTCTGAGCGGGCTGACCTTGGCTGACGGGGCTGACCTGGCTGACCGGGCCAGGTTTCCGGGTCTCTTTTGGGTTTTCTTTTCTAAAGAGGTGGGGGGGAGGGGTGTATTTTTCGTTTTTGGTATCAATGGTATATACACGGTAGATACCATCGCTAACAAATTTTAAAAAAAGGACCGCCCCCTCCGAGCTCGACGCTTCGCCGGCTCCAGTCTCGGTCGACGCCGAGGACTCCAAGCGCGCGACCCCCACCCCCTCCTCCTTAGAACCCCGATCTCGGGGATCAGCCGGTCTTTGTCTGCAGCCCTGCCTCAAGCACCTGTCGTGCCACCGGCGCCGCGGTGTCGCCGCCTGCGCCGTCGCGGGGCAGCAGCACGCCCACGACTACGCGCGGGTGCAGCGCCGGGGCGAAGGCCGCGAACCAGGCGTCGGTGTTGTGCGGGTCGTTGGGCGCGCAGGCACCCGATTCGCCTTCGCCCGCTTCGCTTGAGGTGCCTTCTTCGCTAGTGCCCTTGCCGGGTTCGGTGCTTTTGCAGCTGCTCGGCATTCCCAATTCCGCCGTGCCCGTCTTGCCCGCGACGGTGACGCCGGGAATGGCAGCGCTGGTGCCGGTGCCTTCGCGCACCACGCCGATCATTAGGCGCCGCACTGTGCGGGCCACCGCGGGGGTGGTGACCTTAATTGCGGCCCTATGTACACTCGTGGGAATCGACATGAATGTAGGCAGGGGACGGCGGCCACCGTCGGCGATCGTCGCGGCTACTATCGCCATCTGCAGCGCGCTGGCCTGCACCTCGCCCTGGCCGATCGCCGTCGAGCCCACATCCAGTTCGCCCTGGATCTTGCTCGCCTCAGGGAGGGTGCTTTCAAGCGCTCCCGCCACGCCGGGTTCGTGGTTGAAGCCGAAGCGTTCGGCCATCGCCACGAGGCGCGGGGCGCCCACCTTCACGCCCAGCGGCGCGAACACCGAGTTGCAGCTGACGGCGAAGGCCAGCGCCAGCGTGCCCCCGCAGTCCTCGCCGTTGGCGTTGCTCAGCTTGACGCCGTCGAGCGTGGCGTAGGTGGCGTAGGGGTACACCGTCGAGGTGTGCGTGAGGCCCGCTTCAAGCGCTGCCGTCACGGTGACCATCTTGAAGGTCGAGCCCGGCGGCTGCAGGTCGTCCATGCCGATGCCCGCGACCGCCAGGATCGCGCCGGTGCGCGGCTGGAGGGCCACGACGCCGCCGTACTGCCCGCCCAGCGCCGTTGCAGCCGCGCGCTGCAGTGCCGGGGAGATCGTCGTGCGCACGGGAGTCGCGGCGCGGGGGGCGACGCTCGCCAGCACGCGCTCCCCCGCCAGCAGCTGGCCTCCGGGTGTGCCCCGCAGGCGCTCGTCAAGCGCGCGCTCCAGGCCGCTGACGCCCACCAGTGCATCGCTCGGCACGCCCTCGCTCTCCAGGGCCGCGGCGCGCGAGCTCGGGATCGAGCCCAGTTCGCCGATGACGCCGTCCGCCGCGGCGCCCAGCGGCGATTCGCGCTGCCCCGCTGCCGTGGCGGAGCCGCTCGCCAGGGTCGAGCCGTCGCGCGCCAGGAGCGCCGCGCGCGGGGGTAGCTGGGTGCGCCTGCCGAGTTCCTCGCCCCGGCGCAGGCCCGGGAACAGCAGCGCTTTGGACCATGCGACGCGCGTGCCTTCGCCGTGGCCCACCAGCGGCAGTGTGTACTTCAGCGACAGCGCGCCGAACAGCCGCGTGTGCACTGCCAGCGGCACGCTCACCACCGCCGTCTGCCCCGGCACGGCCGCCAGGCTTTCCGCGCCCTGTGCGTCGCGCGCGGCGCCCAGCACGCGCGCGTCCGTGCGCGTGGCCGTCATCGCGGCCTGCAGGTAGGCGTTCACGAAATCCGCGCGCGAGAGCTGGCGCTGCGAAGTCAAGTCGATGTCGGCGTACATCGCCGCGTAATCTCCGCGCGCCCAGGCCGAAACGAAGCGCGTTGTGAGCTTGTGCGAGGGGGAGGAGGGGGTGTGGGCCGCGCCCACGAGGATGCCTGCCGCGAAGGCAACTGCCGCGAGCGCCATGATTGGGCGGGCGCGGTGCAGGCGCTGCCTACGGATCTCATAGCCCGACGAGCTCATCGTCGCAGCGCCTCGCGCTTGGCTGGGTACATCGTGTTGCCCCGGAATCTCGGCGAGCTCATCGCCTGGTCATCTCAACGTCACGGTAGAACATGGGTTGATGACGCAGCTCGATTGGATCATCGTCGCATTCGTGGCCGTGATGGCCCTGTTCGGTTTCCGGCGGGGCTTCATCGTGGGGGTGCTCTCCGTGGGCGGCTTCGCTCTAGGTGCATTCCTCGGGACTCGCCTTGGTCCTCTTTTGCTGGGCCAGGGCAAAGCCTCGCCCTACGCTCCCGCCTTCGGTCTGGTGGGCGCGCTGGTGGCCGGCGCGATCCTCGCGGGGGGCCTTGAGGGGGTCGGCTGGCGGCTGCGGCGGACGCTCGTGCTGCCCGGTCTGGGTGTTGTGGATGGAGCTCTGGGCGCGCTGCTCAGCGCCGCCATCGGCCTGGCGATCGTGTGGATCATCGCCGCCGTCGCCGTGCAGGCTCCAGGTCAGGCGCAACTGCGCGCCGACGTGGAGGGCTCCGCGATCCTGCGCGGCCTGGACGAAGTGCTGCCGCCGTCGGGGCCAATCCTCAATGCGTTGGCGCGCCTGGATCCGCTGCCCTCGATCGCGGGCCCCGCACCCGACGTGGCGCCGCCGCTGCCCGCCGTGGCGCGCTCCCCCGGCGTGCACCTGGCCGCGCGCAGTGTTGTGCGCGTGTTGGGGACCGCTTGCGGGTTGGCTATCGAGGGCTCGGGCTGGGTCGCGGCGCCCGATGAGGTGGTAACTAACGCCCATGTGGTGGCGGGCGAGCAGGACACCACGGTGGAGATCGACGGGCGCCCGCCCAGCCTGCCCGCGCAGGCCATCGCCTTTGACCCCACCGACGATGTTGCTGTGCTGCGTGTGCCCGAACTGGGGCTAGCCCCGCTGCAGCTGCTGCGCGAACCGTCCTCCGGGCGCGCCGGCGCGATTCTGGGCTACCCCGAAAACGGCCCCTTGGACGCGCGCGCCGGGCGCATCGGCGACACCCAGAAGGTGCTCACCCAGGATGCCTATGGCAATGGCCCCGTTTCGCGCCTGCTCACGCCGCTGCGCGGTGTGGTGCGCCCCGGCAACTCCGGCGGGCCGCTGGTGGACTCTGCTGGAGGTGTGTTGACCACGGTCTTCGCAGGCACCACCGGCGGCGGGCCGGCCGGCGGCTACGGCGTCGCCAATGCCACTGTGGCGCGCGTGCTCGGCGGGGTAATAGGAGCCCACCCACCCGCTGTCAGCACCGGGGCCTGCGCCGCGGGGTGACCCTCAGGCTTTACCGGGCGTGCCCCCAACCGCTACGCTGCCTGCAATGGCCAAGACGCTCGTAATCGCCGAGAAGCCCTCCGTGGGGCGCGACCTCGCGCGCGTATTGCCGGGCCCCTTCGCCAAGCACGAGGGCTGGTTGGAGGCGCCCGATTATGTGATCTCCTGGGCCGTGGGGCACCTCGTGCAGCTGGCTGAGCCCGACGAATACGACCCCGCTTATAAGCGCTGGCGCATGCCGGACCTGCCGATTGTGCCGGAGAAGTTCAAGCTGGTCGTGCGCGATGAGCGCTCGCGCAAGCAGATGTCCGTCGTCTCCGGGCAGCTGCGCCGCGAGGACGTCTCCGAGGTCATCAATGCCTGCGATGCCGGCCGTGAGGGCGAGCTCATCTTCGCCTACCTCTTCGAGAAGGCCAAAGCCGATAAGCCCGTCAAGCGCCTGTGGCTGAACTCCATGACGAGCGCCGCGATGAAGGACGCCTTTGCCTCGCTGCGCCCCTCCGAGGAAATGGCGCTGTTGGAGCAGGCCGCGCGCTCGCGCTCGGAGGCAGACTGGATCGTCGGCATGAACGCCACCCGCGCCGCCACGATCCGCCTGCGCACGTCCTTCGACGGGGCCGTCTCGCTCGGGCGGGTGCAGACGCCCACTTTGGCGATCATCACCCGCCGCGAGGAGGAGATCCGCGCCTTCAAGCCCGAGCCCTACTGGCTGGTGGATGCCACCTTCGCCGCCGAGGAGGAGAAGGACGGTGGGGGGGAGCGCACCTACATCGGCCGCTTCCACGCCGGCGCCAAGCCGCGCATAGCGACCGAGGAGGAGGCGCTGGCGATCGTCGCGGCGTGCCGCGGCAAAGAGGGCACGATTACGAAGCTCGAGAAGAAGGAGCAGCGCGAGAAGGCGCCGATGCTCTATGACCTCACCTCGCTGCAGCGCGATGCCAACACCCGTTATGGCTTCTCCGCGCGGCGCACGCTGGCGGCGGGGCAGCGGCTGTATGAGGAGCACAAGGCGCTGACTTATCCGCGTACCAACTCGCGCTACCTGACGACGGACATGATCCCCGAGATCAAGCCCACCGCCGAGCTCGTGGGGGGGCAGAAGGAATACTCCGCGGCCGCCGAGTATGTGACCGGCCTGAAGGAGCTGCCGCTGGAGCGCGTGGTCAACGACGCCAAGGTCACCGACCACCACGCCATCATCCCCACCAACTCCGAGCACATGGTGGAACGCATGAGCGACGACGACAAGCGCGTGTACGACATGGTCGTGCGCCGCTTTTTGGCGGTCTTTCATCCCGAGGCGGTGTTCGAGAACACGCGCGTGGAGAGCACGGTGGAGTCCTACGTCTTCCGCACGCGGGGCAAGCTGCTGATCGTGCCCGGCTGGCGTGGTGTCTACGGCGAGGTGCCCTCGGAGTCAAAGGCCGACTCTGATGAGGATGAGGCCACAGACCAGCAGCTCCCGCGTCTATATGAGGGCGAGGATGTGCAGACGCGCGAGATCGAGAGCGCGCGCAAGGAAACCAAGCCACCGCGGCGCTACAGCGACGCCTCGCTGCTCGGCGCCATGGAGACCGCCGGCAAGCTGGTCGACGACGAAGAGCTGCGCGAGGCCATGAAGGACTCCGGCATCGGCACCCCCGCCACCCGCGCCGCCATCATCGAGCGCTTGATCGCCGTGGGCTACGTCGAGCGCGACGGGCGCTCGCTGGTGGCCACCGAGAAGGGCCTCAACGTCGTGCGCCTGCTCGACGGGCATCCCCTGACATCGCCGGAAATGACCGGTAACTGGGAGCACCGTCTCGGCAAGATCGAGCAGGGCGCGGACTCGCGCGAAAGCTTCATGCACGATATCGCCGGCTTCGCGCGCGAGACCGTGCAGGACCTCGACGCCAAGCTCAAGGACGTGCGCATCCCCCGCGCCAGCCTCGGCCCCTGCCCGGTGTGCGGTCATTCCATAAACGAGAATCGCAAGGGCTACTCGTGCTGGGCGCGCGAGGACCCCGGCTGCGGCTTTGTCATATGGAAGGGCAAGGCCGGCAAGCAGCTTCCGGTGGCCGTGGCCAAGGAGCTCATCAAGACCGGTTACACCGCCCGGCCGGTGACGGGATTCCGTGGGCGCTCCGGGCGTTCGTTCCGCGCCCACCTGAACCTCGCCCAGACCGAGGACGGCAAATGGCGCGTGGAGTTCAACGAGGCCTGGGCCAAGGAGGGCGCCAAGCCCCCCGACCACGAGACCGTCAAAGAGGCCGAGCCGGCGGTGGCCGCGCAGAGCGCGGCGTAGGGCGGCGTAAGGTTCCTTAGGGAGCGGCCTCCCAACACCAATATCCACCCAAGAGACTGGAGGACTTCATGGATACATATGTCATTTTGAGACGCGGGGCCTGGGGCTCCGCGGAGGAGCTGGGCGCGGCGGCAGATCGCTCGCGGAAGGTCGGAGACGAGGAGATGTCGCAGGACATCCGCTGGATTCGTAGCTACGTCCTCAAGGAGCCCGACGGGCGCGTCGGCACGGTCTGCATCTACCAGGCCAGCAGCCCCGAGGCGATCCGCGAGCACGCCGCGCGCGCCGATCTGGCCGCCGATGAGATCATCCCCGTCGCCGACACCGTAATCGTGCGGGCCGACCCGGAGGGTGCCACCGCGTAGCCTTGACCAACTGAGGGCAGCTCGTAGCCCTGGTTTTCAGAGGGCGCAAACGCGTAGCCTTGATCACATGAGGCATCTGCACGGGCGTGCGCATGAGCGAGGCTGAGGCTGAGGAGGAGCGCGGCGGGCTGCGAGTAAATCGCGAGGTGACGATCCCGCTCGCGGAGGTGATCGTGCGCGCGAGCCGCTCCTCGGGTCCGGGAGGACAGCACGCCAACGTCACTGCTTCACGCATAGAAGCGAGCTTCGACGTGCTCGCCTCCTCCGCGCTTAGTGAGGCGCAGCGCGAGCGCCTGCTGATGCGCCTCGGACCGCGCGTGGTGGCCATCTCCCAGGATGGACGCTCACAGGCACGCAACCGCGAGCTGGCCCTGGCACGCCTGCGTGAGCGGCTGGCCGGTGCACTGACCGTGCCCAAGCGCCGCCGCGCCACGCGTCCCACGGCGGCCTCGCGCGAGCGGCGTCTGCAGGCCAAGCGCCGCGCGGCCGAACGCAAGCGCGAGCGCCGGCCGCCCGAGGATGCCTAGGGCGCTGGTCCTACTTAACCGTATGCCCAGCGGCGTTGAGCGCGTACCAGGTGCCGCCGAAGGCCTTTTCGCCGACGTAGGAGGTTTCGCCCGGACCACTGTCGGCGCTGTAGAGGTACAGCGCGTGCCCGGCGTAGGTCACCTGCTTGGAGCCACCCGGCAGCGTGATTGTCGAGAGCAGCGACGCCTTCACGCCCGAGCCTGCGACTGGCTTGCCCTTGCTCGTCAGCGCCGGCCATATTTCCGAGCACCCGCTGATCTTCACGCAGCTGTTGCTCCGCGATCGATCCTTCGTGAACTCATACAGCGTGTGGCCCGAGCTGTTGACGAGGATCGATCCCAGGTTGGTGCGGCGCAGATTGACCTTCGTGGTGCGGCTGGCCTGTGCGCTTGGCCTGCCGCTCTGTGCGCTCGCCAGCGCTGATACGTCTGCGACCGCCGCCACACTCGCCGCGCTGAGCAGGGTGCCAAGCAGGAAAACATAGGCTCGTTTCATTGGGGCTCCTCGGGTTGGCGGCCATCGGGCCTTTGGATTGTGATGGCCCTCAGTAGGGAAGACGCCGATATCCCATACATCTTCCCGCCGGATGGCTCGCTCTAAGTTCAGGCCTTTTTTGCGACGGACGGCGCGAGCGGTACGAGCTTGGGGGGAGCTGGAGGAGCCGTCGGTGTCTTCAAGGCACTGAGAGCACCCTCTTGCAGGCGTGAGCTACCAAGTTTGCTCATGCTCAGATGGTAGCCGATGCCCCTGGCGGCAAGAGGTCGACGCGGGTGATCTGAGATGCTGCGATGTAGACGCCCTGCGGTGGGTCGATGCGGCTGGCCAATGACCGGAGGCCGGATGCGTCGACAACCACTGTGCATAGACTCTCGAGATAGACGTCGTGCTGTGATGGAGTCTGGCCAACCGCAGA
>DATBPO010000307.1:0-5119 GCA_036561265.1 Solirubrobacteraceae bacterium
CACCGCCGTCGGCACCGGCATCGGTGAGGAGTTCGACGTCAAAGAGGCGCGCTACCACAAGGTCGTGCTGATGACCGACGCCGACGTCGACGGTGCGCACATCCGCACACTGGTCCTCACCCTGCTGTTCCGCGAGATGGAAGAGCTGATCAAGGCCGGCTACGTCTACATCGCCAAGCCGCCGCTGTACAAGCTCAAGCAGGGCTCGCGCGAGCGCTACATCGAGAAGGACTCCGAGCTCGAGGAGATCCTGCTCTCGGACAAGTGGGAGAAGCTCGAGGTCTTCGACCGCCACAACACGCAGTTCAAGCTCACCGACACCCGCTGGCAGCGCTTCACGCGTCTGCTCAAGCAGTACGAAGGCTGGGCCTCCTCGCTGCGCGCCGCGCACGGCCACGAGATGGTGCAGTTCCTCGAGGAGTCCTCGCTGTTGGGCGATCAGGTGATGAGCTCAGAGGCCGCCATCGAGCTGCTCTCGCGCGCGGGCCTGGAGGGCGAGACGCACGCCACCGAGCTGGTCGAGCAGGATCCGCTGGAGCTGCGCGTGAAGGCCACCGAGGCCCGCACCGGCTTCGCCCGCACCCACCGCATCAAGCGCTCACTGTTTGACTCCCAGGAGTACCGCCAGCTGGCCAGCGTGCACAAACAGCTCATCGAGCTCGCGGGCGTGCCCGCCTTCACCGTGCGCCTCGGCGATGCACGCGATGACGCCCCTTCCTTCGAGGCCCTGCGCCAGGCTGTGCTGGGCGTCGCCCAGAAGGGCACCAAGCTGCAGCGCTTTAAGGGCCTCGGCGAGATGAACGCCGAGCAGCTCGCGGATACGACGATGGACCCCGCGAGCCGCACGCTCGCGCAGGTCACGCTGGAGGACGCCGCGGCCGCCGACCGTACCTTCTCGATGCTCATGGGCGACCAGGTCGAGCCGCGCAGAGCGTTCATCGAGGATAACGCCCGCGCCGTCGCAAATCTGGATGTGTGAGGAGGTGATGCAGCATGGCTAGTGCCGATGTCATAGGCGGGGGCAACATCGAGCCGCGCGCGCTCGAGGAGGAGATGCGCACCGCGTATCTGGACTACGCCATGTCGGTGATCGTGGGCCGCGCCCTGCCCGACGTGCGCGACGGCCTGAAGCCCGTGCACCGCCGCGTGCTCTACGCGATGAGCGAGCTGGGTCTTGGCCCGACCCGCCCCTATGCCAAGTGCGCCAAGATCGTGGGCGAGGTGATGGGCAACTATCACCCCCACGGCGACTCGGCCATCTACGACACCTTGGTACGCATGGCCCAGGACTTCTCGATGCGCTACGAGCTCGTCGACGGCCAGGGCAACTTCGGCTCCGTCGATGACGATCCGGCAGCCGCCATGAGGTATACGGAGTCACGACTGTCTCGTATTGCCATTGAGATGTTACGCGATCTCGATATGGACACCGTCGACTTCGTCGCCAACTACGACGGCTCGCGCCAGGAACCGCTGGTGCTGCCAGCGCGCTTCCCCAACCTGCTCGTCAACGGCTCCTCGGGCATCGCTGTGGGCATGGCGACGAACATCCCGCCGCACAACCTGCGCGAGACGATCGACGCCACCGTTGCCTACATCGAGGACCCCGACATCGAGGTCGAGGGGCTGATGAAGTACATCAAGGGCCCCGACTTCCCCACCGGCGGCATTATTCTCGGCCGCGCCGGAATCAGAGACGCCTACGAGACGGGGCGGGGCCGCGTGCGCGTGCAGGCCAAGGCGCACATCGAGCCGCTGACGCACGGCAAGGAGGCGATCGTCGTCACCGAGCTGCCGTTCATGGTCAAGAAGGGCGGCGAGGGCGGCCTGATCCAGAAGATCGCCGACCTGGTGCACGACAAGAAGATCCCCGAGATCTCCGACCTGCGCGATGAGTCCGACAAGCGCGGCATGCGCTTGGTGATCGAGCTCAAACGCGACGTCATCCCCAAGGTGGTGCTCAACAAGCTCTACAAGCACACGCCCATGCAGAGCACATTCGGCGTGAACATGGTGGCGCTCGTGGACAACGTCCCGCGCACGCTCAACCTGCGCTCGGTGATCCACAACTACGTGGCGCATCAGCGCGAGGTGATCGTGCGCCGCACCAAGCACGAGCTCTCCGAGAAGGAGGCGCGCGCGCACATCCTGCTCGGCCTCTTGATCGCCTTGGACAACCTCGATGCGATCATCGAACTGATCCGCGCCTCGCGCGACCGTGACGCCGCGCGCGAGCAGCTGGTGGAGCGCTTTGAGCTCAGCCACATCCAGGCCACCGCGATTCTCGACCTGCGCCTCTCCCAGCTGACGGCGCTGGAGGCCGACGCGATCAAGCAGGAGCACGACGACGTGATGGAGCGCATCGCCGAGCTGCGCTCGATCCTCGGCGATGAGAGCCGCGTGCTGGCCGTGATCAAGGAGGAGCTCGCCGAGATTCGTGAGCGCTTCGGCGATGAGCGGCGCTCGGCGATCACCCACAGCGAGGATGAAATCGACATCGAGGACCTGATCGCCGACCAGCAGATGGTGATCGCCATCACCCACACCGGCTACATCAAGTCGCTGCCCCTGGCCACCTACCGCCAGCAGCAGCGGGGAGGGCGCGGCGTCACGGGCATGGACATGAAGGACGGCGACTTCATCGAGCACCTCTTCGTGTGCAGCTCGCACGACTACCTGCTGTTCTTCAGCAATCGCGGCAAGGTGTACCGCTCGAAGGTGTACGACCTGCCCGAGGCCTCGCGCACCGCCAAGGGGCGCGCGCTCGTCAACATCCTGCCGCTGCGCGAGGGCGAGCGAATCCAAGCCGTGCTCTCCACACGCGACTTCAGCGAGGCGCCCTACCTCGTCTTCGCCACGCGCCAGGGCATCGTCAAGAAGACCGAGCTCCTCGCATACAACACCCCGATCAAGGCCGACGGCATCATCGCCATCAAGATCCGTGACGACGACGAGCTACTCGCCGTGCGCGCAGTAAATGCAGAGGAGGAGGTCATCATGGTCTCCCGCGCCGGATTGACGGTACGTTTCGCCGAGTCCGACGTGCGCTCGATGGGCCGCGACACCACCGGCGTGCGCGGCATGGACGTGGGCGCCAAGGGCGAGACGATCGCCATGGACGTCGCGCGCGATGACATGGACCTGCTCGTCATCACCGAGAACGGCTACGGCAAGCGCACCCTCATCGACCAGTACCGCAAGACCAACCGCGGCGCCAAGGGCGTCAAAACGATCGGCCTCACCGAGCAGAAGGGCGGGCTCGCGGGCGCGCTCGTCGTGCGCGAGCATCAGGAGCTCGTCTTCATCTCCGTCGGGGGCATGGTCCAGCGCACCGCCGCCGGCGGCATCTCCCGCCAGGGCCGCTCGGCCACCGGCGTGCGCGTCATGAACCTCAAGGACGACGACGCCGTCTCGGCGATCGCGCTCGTGGTGGAAGGCAGTGAGGATGCGGAGGAGGCCGGCGGCGGTGGCGCCGTGCTGGAGACACCCGAGGACAACGGCAGCACAGACGCGGGCTGAGACATCCCTGCGGATAATTCCCCCTTGCTTGACATCACCTCCTTCCGCTACTCTGCCTAGACCAGAGAAAGGAGGTGGTCCACACGTTAGGTGACAGTTCTTGCGGGACCCTGGAGGTGACCGGCCGCTAGGTCGGAAAGGCTGGACCGCTTAGCGGAATCCAACCCGGGACACCCCGAGACGATCGCCGGATCTGGTCCCCCCGGCAGCCGTAGAGAGTCTCGGTCTTCCAGTCAGATCAGCGTTGCGAGGGGCGCCGCATGTCGACGGCGCCCCTCGTGCTTAAACGAGTTCGGCCTACGCCGCGGCGGGCAGGTACTGACGCCACGCGGCCGGGATCGTGGGGCTGGCCACATGGATGAAGATCTCCGCGCGCGGCGTGTGCGGCTTCCTGCGCGGGTGCATCCCGGCCTGCCGTGGCAGCCGATCCCCCTTGCGCCGATTGCAAGGAGCGCAGGAGGCCACGATGTTCTCCCAGCCCGAGTCGCCCCCCTTGGAGCGAGGAATCACGTGGTCCACCGTCAGGTTGGAGCGCGAGCCGCAGTACTGGCAGGCCCAGCTGTCGCGCGCAAACACCGCCCGCCGCGTGATCTTGCGCCGATGCGCGTCGCGCGGCACGTGCACATAGCTCACCAGACGGATCACCACCGGGCGTGAGACGGTCGAGCGCTCGGAGTGAAGCTCCCAGCCGCCGCGCTCCAACAGCTCGGCCTTGGCCTTGAGCACAAGCACCACTGCGCGGCGCACCGAGCACACGTTGATCGGCTCATACGTAGCGTTCAAAACGAGCACACGGCCACTGTCACGCCCGCGCCGCCTGTGCTCTGAGAGCGGCGCGGACCCCACTGGCGCTGGTGGGACTGTGGCATCCATCGCAGGCGCAGTGTAGCCGCTCGCTGGGGCGTCCTACGCATCCTACGCAGCCGGGTAACTACCGAGCACCCGCACCTCCTGGCAGTAGGCACGCACTCCCTCAACCGCGGCTTTGACCGCCAACGAGTCCAGACTGCCCTGAAGATCGGCGAAGAACATGTAGTGCCCGAGTCGCTCGCGTCGCGGGCGGGACTCGATCTTCGTGAGGTTTATCTCGCGGCGGGCGAACTCGTCCAGGCAGCGAACCAGCCAACCCGGGCTGTCGGCGCCTGCGCCCCAAAAGACCAGCGATGTCTTCCACTCTTGCCCCTCGCCCCGCTGCCGCAGCGGGGGCAGCGCTGCCGATCGAGGACTGCTGGATGCTGCCGGCCGCGAGGTCTCATTCGTGCGCGCCAACCACACGAAGCGCGTGGCGTTGTCGTCGCGATCCTGCACATCCGCCCGCAACACGACCGCCCCGTAGATGTCGGCCGCCAGTCGTGTACCGAGCGCGGCCACCCCCCCCTCCTCTCCCTCCGCGGCGATCCGCACGGCCTCTGCGGTCGAACTGGCAGGCAGCACACGAGCGTGTGCCAGCTCGCTGCGTAGGAAGCGCGTGCACTGGCCGGGAACCTGCGGGTGTGAGAGCACCGTGTGGATGTCCTTGAGCTCGATCTCCGCTTTCGCTATCAGCGAGTGGCGCACGTCCAGTAGTGCTTCGCCCACGATCTCAAGACCCCCCTGCTGA